>NZ_JBDPHA010000009.1:28123-124254 GCF_039841805.1 Romboutsia sp. 1001216sp1 | reverse complement strand
GAGTTTGGACCGTGTCTCAGTTCCAATGTGGCCGATCACCCTCTCAGGTCGGCTACTGATCGTCGCCTTGGTAAGCCGTTACCTTACCAACTAGCTAATCAGACGCGGGTCCATCCTGTACCGCAAAAGCTTTGATAAGAAAGCCATGCGACTCTCTCATGTTATCTCGTATTAGCATACCTTTCGGTATGTTATCCGTGTGTACAGGGCAGGTTACCCACGCGTTACTCACCCGTCCGCCGCTCTTTACCGAAGTAAATCGCTCGACTTGCATGTGTTAGGCACGCCGCCAGCGTTCATCCTGAGCCAGGATCAAACTCTCAAATAAAAGTTGTTACCTGCTCAGACTATCATTATCTGAATATCTGGCTTGGTTGTATTCGATTCTTTTAAGAATCAGTTATATAAATTAACCTACTGTTTAATTTTCAAAGTTCATTTCTTATTTGCCCTTTTCTTAAGGACAAGTAATAATATACTATAGAATAAACAGTAGGTCAATAATTTTTCAAAAACTTTTTTATAAATTTTTTTCATATTCTTTTCTAAGCTTTTCAACTATCTTTCTTTCTAGCCTAGAAACAGTCATTTGAGAGATTTCTAGTTCTTTTGCAATCATAGATTGAGTTTTATCTAAGAAAAATCTATCTTTAAATATTTTAACTTCTAATTCATTTAAATTTTCCATGAATTTATTTATAAAGTCTCGCTGTTCTATATTTCCAAAACTACTTTCTTCTTGTCCAATTTTGTCTATCAATGTTATATCTTTATCTTCTGAATCATCATTACTTGATGAATCTAATGATATAGGTTGATATCCATAAGATGCTTCCATGGCTTCTAAAACATCTTCTTCTGTACACCCTATATATTTTGCAATCTCTTCTACTCTAGGTTGTTTTTTATATTCTTGTTCTAATATAACTTTGGCTTCACTTATCTTTTTGCTTAACTCTTGAACACGCCTCGGTACTCTAAGTGTCCATACTTTATCTCTAAAGTACTTTTTTATTTCACCTATTATCGTAGGAGTTGCAAAACTTGAAAACTCATACCCTTTTTCTATATCATACCTATCTATAGCGTATATTAATGCTAATGAAGCTACTTGATATATATCTTCAAATTCTACACCTTTATTTGCATATTTTTTAGCTAACAAATTTACTAAATATAGATGTTTTTCAATAAGAATATTTCTAACTTCTTTGTTATCTTTATCCTTGCTATATATCTTGAATAGCTCCTTATTATCTATGTCTAGGTAATTAGTAGCATTAGCTACGTTTTTCATTAAATACCAACTCCTAAATACTTAGTCATTTTTATTATAGTCCCTTTATTTTCTTTAGATTCTATATTAACTTCATCCATTAATGATTGTATTATAAATAATCCTAACCCACTTTCTTTTGGATTATTTAAATCTGGTTGATGTAAAGATTCTACATCGTACCCCTTGCCTTTATCTTCAATTTCTATAGCTAATCCATTTTCTAATATATCAAAAGTTATAAAAAATTTATTATCATTACTATGCTTTATAGCATTTGTACAAGCTTCTGATACAGCAACTTTTATGTCTTCTATATCACCTATCGAAAATCCGATTTTATTAGCTATACCTGATGTGGTTAATCTTATAATTCCAACATACTCAGGGTTTGAGCTTATTTCCATCTTTATTGTTTCAAAAGCCAACGTCTATCCCTCCACTTTAAATATTTTATCTAGTCCTGTTATTGCAAATATTTTTTTTACATTGATTTTTGGATTTAATATATATATTTCCTTTCCGTTTATTTTTAATTTCTTAAGTACTCCTATCATTACACCTAAACCAGTTGAATCTATATAGTCTAAGTTTGTAAGGTTAATTTTCATATCTAAAGATTCTTTATCTGCTAAATTATGTAAATGTTCTTTTAACTTATCTGCTGTAGAAACATCAAGTTCTCCTTCTAGTGATATATCCCAGAAACATTCTTGTTCATTTAGCTTTGAATTTATATTTATTGACATCAATAAACCTCCTTATATGCAATTATCTCTTTATAAATTTAAATATTTTGGCTATACCTGCCACTTTGCCAACTAAATCAGTTATTTCTTCTGTATTTTTAGATATAGCGGCAACATTTTCTATTGTCTCGTGTATATGTCTTTCATTATAGTCAACTATTTTGTATACCTTTCCTACAACTTTAGTTGTCTCATTCAATAATCTTCCTATGTATATTGCTATAATTAATGCCGAAACACCAAATAAAACAGCACCTATTTGCCATCCCATTGCATCCATTAATTATTCTCCCCTTCATCTTCAAAAGTTCTACTTATTACTATTTCATCTTCACATATATCTATACTATCTTCTAATACATTATCATCAATTAGATTATTTATTTTAGTTTTTACACCATCTATTGTTCCTTGTAAAGCTTCTTTTGGGTTTTCCTTAACCTCACCTAGCTTTTCTTTAGCATCTCTTCTTAATTCTGAACCTTTTTTAGGTGCAAAGAATAAACCGGCTATAAATCCAAGAAATGCTCCTAGTAATAAATATTTCCCTTTCTTATTGCTCATAATACATTCTCCTCTCCTATAGTCGATAGCTATGGAAAAAGAATAGGATATATTCCTATTCTTCTTCTATATTTATTTTAGCAATAGAAACTACATTAACTTCATCATTGGTCTTCATTAGTTTAACACCGCTTGTTACTCTTCCAAATAATGATATTTCATTCACTCTTAATCTTATTAACACTCCATCTGAGTTTATTATCATTATTTCGTCTTCTTCTGTAACCATTTCAGCTCCAACAAGCTTTCCTGTCTTAGCAGCTATATTATATGTCTTTATACCTTTACCAGCTCTTATCTGAGTTCTATACTCTTCTATATCTGTTCTTTTTCCAAATCCATTTTCACTAACTACTAATACTTCTGTTCCTTCATCTGTTAAGCTCATAGATACTACTTTATCATCAGCGCCTAAAGTTATACCTTTAACACCCATAGCAGTTCTACCCATTGGTCTTATGTCATTTTCATCAAATCTTATAGACATACCATCTTTAGTTATTAGTAAAACTTCCTTATTAGCATCTGTTAACTTAACTCCTATAAGCTCATCGTCTTCTCTTAATCCTATAGCTATCAGCCCAGATTTATTAATATTTTTGAACTCTTCACGCTTAGTCTTTTTAACTATACCATTTTTAGTAGCTAATAATAAATATTGATTCTCATCATTTTCATTTATTGCTATTAGTGTGGCTATTTTTTCATTTGGAGCTAGTTGAAGTAAGTTTATTATAGCTGTACCTTTAGACTGTCTCTTCCCTTCAGGTATTTCATAAGCATTTAATTTAAATACTCTACCTTTGTTAGTGAAGAATAATAACTTACTATGAGTCGTTGTTGTTACAAGGTGCTTAACAAAGTCTTCTTCTCTTGTAGTAAGAGCTGATATACCTCTTCCACCTCTATTTTGACTCTTATAAGTATCTGCTGGCACTCTCTTTATGTATCCAAAGTGAGTTAGAGTTATAGCTATTTCTTCTTCTTCAATAAGATCTCTAACGTCTATTTCACCCTCAGCATGTCTTATTTCAGTTCTTCTTTCGTCAGCATAATTCTTTTTAATTATTAGCATTTCGTCTTTTATTACGTTAAGAAGTAATCTCTCATTAGCTAATATTTCTTTTAATCTATTTATTTTCTTAATTAACTCTTCATACTCTGCTTCTATTTTATCTCTTTCTAATCCTGTAAGTCTTTGAAGTCTCATGTCTAATATAGCTTGTGATTGAATTTCTGATAATCCAAATCTCTCCATAAGACCTGCTTTAGCTTCTTGAGTAGTTTTAGAGCTTCTTATTAATTTTATTACTGCATCTATGTTATCTAAAGCTATTCTTAACCCTTCTAATATGTGCGCTCTTGCTTCAGCTTTATTTAATTCAAATTTAGTTCTTCTTGTAACTACATCTTTTTGATGTTTTACATAGTAGTATAATATTTGCTTAAGATTTAATACTCTTGGTTGCCCATCAACTAATGCAAGCATTATTATACTTATAGTTTCTTCCATTTGAGAATGCTTATATAAGTTGTTTAATACTATATTTGCATTAACGTCTCTCTTAAGCTCTATAACTATTCTCATACCATTTCTGTTACTTTCATCTCTTAGGTCAGATATTCCTTCAACCTTCTTCTCTTTAACTAAATCAGCTATTTTTTCAACTAACTTAGCTTTATTAACTTGATATGGTATTTCAGTTACTACTATTTGTTGCTTATTCTTAGGTAGTTCTTCTATATAAGCTCTTGCTCTAACTTTTACTTTTCCTCTACCTGTTCTATAGGCATTAGCTATATTTTCTTTTCCCATTATTATTGCTGAAGTAGGAAAATCTGGTCCTTGTACAAACTGCATTAAATCTTCTACAGTGCACTCCTCATTATCTATTAAATGTACTGTTGCATCTATAACCTCTGCTAAGTTATGAGGTGGTATACTTGTTGCCATACCAACTGCTATACCGTTAGATCCATTAACTAATAAGTTTGGGAATCTAGATGGTAATACTGCTGGCTCCTTTAAAGACTCATCAAAGTTAGGGATAAAATCAACAGTCTCTTTTTCTATATCTCTTAATAATTCTAAAGATAGTTTACTCATTCTAGCTTCAGTATAACGCATTGCCGCTGGTGAATCTCCATCGACTGAACCAAAGTTACCATGTCCATCAACTAAAAGTCCTCTTGTAGAGAAATCTTGTGCCATTCTAACCATAGCTAAGTAAACTGCACTATCACCATGTGGGTGATATTTCCCTAGAACGTCCCCAACTATACGGGCAGACTTTCTATAAGGTTTATCTGGTGTTAAGTTCAATTCATTCATAGAGTATAGTATTCTTCTATGAACTGGCTTAAGACCGTCTCTTACATCAGGAAGAGCACGTCCAGCTATAACACTCATCGCATAATCCATATACGATTTTTTCATTTCATCAGCTATTTCTAAAGGAAGTATTCTATTGTTTTCTTCCATTTACACTCATCCCCTTTCTTATATATCTAAATTCTTAACGTATTTAGCATTTGTTTCTATAAATTCTTTTCTTGGGGCTACTTTATCACCCATAAGCATTGAGAATACCTCATCTGCCATAGCCGCATCTTCTATATTTACTTGTAGTAATGTTCTAGTTTCTGGGTTCATTGTTGTATCCCATAATTGCTCTGCATTCATTTCTCCAAGTCCTTTGTATCTTTGTAACTCTACGCCAGTTCTACCAATCGACTCTAATAGGCTAGCAAGCTCTTTGTCTGAGTATACATAGTATTCTTTCTTTTGTTTCTTGACCTTATATAGTGGTGGTTGCGCTGCATATACATATCCATTTTCTATAAGTGGTCTCATGTATCTAAAGAAGAATGTAAGTAATAATGTTCTAATGTGAGCTCCATCGACATCGGCATCGGTCATTATTACTATTTTATGATATCTAGCTTTTTCTAAATCGAAGTCATTTCCTATACCACATCCAAAAGCAGTTATCATATTTTTTATTTCATCTGAAGATAATATTTTATCTAATCTAGATTTTTCAACGTTAAGTATCTTACCTCTTAGTGGTAATATAGCTTGAGTGTGTCTATCCCTACCTTGTTTAGCAGATCCACCGGCAGAATCCCCTTCGACTAAGAATACTTCACTCTTAGCTGGGTCTTTTTCAGCACAGTCTGCTAATTTCCCAGGTAATGCAGTACTTTCTAACACACTTTTTCTTCTAGTTAACTCTCTTGCTCTTTTTGCAGCTTCTCTCGCTCTTTGAGCTCTAAGGGCCTTATCAACTATTATTTTTGCTGTAGTTGGGTTTTCTTCTAAGAAAGCTCCTAATTCTTCAACAGTTATACTATCCACTATACCTCTCATCTCTGTATTACCTAGCTTAGTCTTTGTTTGACCTTCGAATTGAGGCTCAGGAAGCTTAACAGATACTACAGCTGTAAGACCTTCTCTTATATCTTCACCTAATAAATTAGGCTCATTATCTTTTATTACTTTATTTCTTCTTGCGTAATCATTTAATGTTTTAGTAAGGGCCGCTTTAAATCCACTTAAATGAGATCCACCCTCATGAGTATTTATATTATTAGCAAATGAATATATGTTTTCCGTGTAACCATCAGTATATTGCATTGCTAATTCTACCATATAGTCATCTACTTTTTTGTCTATATAAACTATATCTTCATGTATTCCAGTTCTCGATTTATTTAAGTATTTTATATATTCTACTAAACCACCAAGGTAGTGGAATTCTTTTATCTTTTCTTTTCCTTCTCTTTTATCTTCTAAAATTATTTTTATTCCTTTGTTAAGGAATGCTAATTCTCTTAATCTATGCTCTAATGTTTCATACTTGAAGTCTATTTCGTCAAATATAGTAGCATCAGGCATGAAGCTTATACAAGTTCCTGTATGGCTTGATGTTCCTACTGCATTAAGTTCTGATGTAGCTACACCTTTTTCATAAGTTTGTCTATATAACTTTCCATCTCTTGAAATTTCTGCTACTAACCACTCAGATAACGCATTAACAACAGATACCCCAACTCCGTGAAGACCACCAGATACCTTGTATCCTCCTCCACCGAACTTTCCTCCTGCATGAAGTACTGTTAAAACTGTTTCTAGTGTAGACTTACCTGTTTGAGGGTGAACTTCAACTGGTATCCCTCTCCCATTATCTCTTACTAAGATACTTCCATCTTGATTTATAGATACGTATATCTCAGTACAATATCCTTGAAGTGCTTCATCTATACTGTTGTCTACTATCTCGTAAACTAAGTGATGTAACCCTCTTGGACCAGTAGATCCTATATACATACCAGGTCTTTTTCTAACAGGCTCTAATCCTTCTAGAACCTGAATCTGACTTGCACCATATTCTTGCTTCATCTAGTTCCCTCCATTCTCTATGTTTACAACACTTCCATTGTCAATATTAAATATAGTAGTGTTATCTATATTGAATATACTTTTATGTGAAACCTCTGCTGTAGTTATAAACATTTGAACTACATTTAAGTTATTTACTAATAGTTTTTGCCTTGTTTCATCTAATTCACTGAACACATCGTCTAAAATTAATATTGGATATTCTCCAACTTCATTATTTATTAACTCAATTTCTGATAATTTTAAAGAAATTGATGCAGTTCTTTGTTGTCCTTGTGAACCATATAACCTTACATCTAATCCGTTAACAAATATGTTAAGATCATCTCTATGTAATCCATATCTAGTAGTTCTTGTATCTATATCATGCTCACGGCTTGACGAAAGTTTTTCAATAAATTTGTTATATACTGTCTGGGCAGTATCTTCATCATTTATATCAATTTGATTTTTATATGTTATAACTAAATCTTCAATTCCTCCAGTTAGTTTATCATGTAAACTTTTAGATATACCTGCTATTTTCTTTATAAAATCTCTTCTAAGTATGTAAATATAGCTACCGTACTTAGCTAAACTTTCATCATATACATCTAATAAAGATTTATCTATATTCTTACTCTTAAGTAACTGATTCCTTTGGAATAATATTTTATTATAATTTGTAAGATAATTATAATATCTAGGTATAATTTGACTAATCTCTTTATCTATGAAAGATCTTCTTTCTTTAGGTCCTTCTTTAACTAGTCTCAGATCTTCTGGAGAAAATATTACAACATTTATATTTCCAAGCAGTTCGTATATTTTTTGAATAGGTATTTTATTTACTTTTATACCCTTCTTATTCTTACTGATAGCTATTTCAATTAAGCCTTTAGTATTTTCCTTTGAAAAAGCTCCTCCAACATAAAGATTCTCTTTTTCAAATTTTATTATTTCCTTGTCTTTATTGGTTCTAAAGGACTTTCCAAAAGATAGCATATATATAGATTCTACTATATTAGTCTTTCCTTGGCCATTTTTTCCGACAAGAAGATTTACTTTTTTATTAAATTCCAGATGTAAGCTATCGTAATTTCTAAAATTGACTAACTGCAAACTATTTAGTTGCATAAAAGGCTCTCCTTATTACACTACTTTTATTTGATTTCCTTCTACCTCAACTATATCTTGAGGTTTAAGTTTTCTTCCTCTTCTTGTTTCAACTTCTCCATTTACCTTAACTAGACCTTCTAATATTAAAAATTTAGCATGTCCACCTGTTGATGCTAAGTCTGCTAATTTTAAAAGTTGATCTAATTTTATATATTCTGAATCTATATTTATCTCTATCATAGCTCGTCCTCCTATTTATTTTCATTTAGTTTTTCACTAACATGTCAAAAATATATTATATCATAAAATTAGTTATAAAAACCCAACTTTATTAGTTGGGCTTTTTTAATGAATTATATACTAGATGATATTCTTACTGGAAGTAATAGGTATGTGTACTCGATTTCGTCAGCAGGTTTTATTATACAAGGATTAACATTTGTTGTGAATTCTATAAATATCTCTTCACTGTCAATGTTTTTTAATCCTTCTAAGAAGTATCTTGAATTGAATGCGATATCTAAATAATCTCCTTCTAATTCTAGTGAAACTTCTTCATAAACATTTCCTTTATCTGTATTAGAAGTTATTGCCATTGCATTATCTCTTATAGATAATTTGATTAGATTATTTTTTTCAGCTTGAGATAATAATGATGCTCTCTCAATACTATTTAAAAGATCTCTTGTTTTTAATTTAACTCTAGTATTGTGTTCTCTTGGAAGTAATCTTTTATAATCTATAAATTCACCTTCTAAAAGTCTAGTTATTATTTTAGTGTCATTTATTATAAATATTGCATTTTTATCATCAAATCCCATTTTTATATCTTCTTCTGATGATAATAAGCTATTTACATCTATTAATGCCTTTCCTGGAATTATAACTTTAGCATCATTTGAAATATTCTCTAAATTACAGCTTCTAACAGCTAATCTATATCCATCTATAGCTACTAAACTTATATTACCATTTACTATTTCTAAAAGTTCACCCATTAAGATAGGCTTTGTTTGGTCTTGAGATATAGCAAATACTGTTTGCTTTATCATATTTTTTAGTAAATCTTGAGGTATATTATATAAGTCTTCTTTATTTACTTCTGGTAACTTTGGAAATTCTTTAGCTGAATCTCCTTTTATCTTAAATCTTGAGTTTACACAATTTATGTATACATTATTTTCACTATCTGTTTCTATTTCAACAAAAGAATCTGGTAGCTTTCTAATTATATCACCAAAAAGTCTAGCATTTACTACTATTTCTCCTTCTTCTATAACTTCAGCTTGTGTATAAGTTTCTATACCTATTTCTAAATCATAACCAGTTAATTTTAGTTGATCTCCTTTTGCTGATAATAATATTCCCTTTAATAAGTCTAAAGTAGTTTTACTATTAATAGCTTTTTGAGATATTCCGATTTTATTAGCAAGTATTTTTTGATTACAAATTATTTTCAATGTGGATAACCTCCTTGTGGTCTTCATATATAAAAAATAAATAAAAAATTAGTAGTAATAGTAATAGGCTATGTGGATAATGTTAATAAATACTTTAAGCCTAATAAATGCAAAGATATTAACATGTGTATAAAGTGTTAATATCTTTGTTGATTTTAGTAGTATAAATTGTTAATAAATTTTAGACAAAAAAATATAAACATTATATTAACACAAAATCCACATATAATTGTTTATAAGTTACCCTTTCAATTCAGAGATTATTTTTTCTATTTTTATTTTGATTTCTTCATTAGTTTGTATATCTTTAATAATCTTATCGTGGGCATGTATAACAGTTGTATGATCACGTCCTCCAAACTCTTCACCTATTTTAGGAAGTGATAAATCTGTAAGTTCACGTGATAGATACATTGCTATTTGTCTAGGATAAGCAATTGATCTTGTTCTTTTTTTAGAATTAAAATCTTCCATTTTTATATCAAATACAGATGCTACCTTCTCTTTTATTCTATTTACATTTATTTCTTCATTTTTTGAAGTAGTTATTATATCTTTTAAAGCTTCTTCTGCTAATTCAAAAGATATAGTTCTATTAGTTAAAGATGAATAAGCAACCACTCTAGTTAAGGCACCTTCTAATTCTCTTATATTAGACTTTATATTTTTAGCAATATATGTCATAACCTCGTTTGGAACATCAATATTTTCCATTTGAGCTTTTTTTCTAAGTATTGCTATTCTAGTTTCAAAATCAGGAGCTTGTATATCTGTTATAAGTCCCATTTCGAATCTAGATCTAAGTCTATCTTCTAATGTTGGAATTTCTTTAGGTGGTCTATCACTTGAAATAATTATTTGCTTATTAGCCTCATGTAAAGAATTAAAGGTATGGAAAAATTCTTCTTGTGTTCTTTCTTTTCCAGCTATAAATTGAATGTCATCTATTAAAAGAACATCGACATTTCTATATTTATTTCTAAACTCTTCATTTCTGTCATCTTTGATAGAGTTTATAAGTTCATTTGTAAATTTTTCAGAAGATACATAGACTACTTTAGGATCCTTTTTTTGACTCATTATATGATGTCCTATAGCATGCATAAGGTGAGTTTTACCTAATCCAACGCCTCCATATAAGAAAAGAGGATTATAAGCTCTAGCTGGAGATTCAGCAACAGCAACACATGCGGCATGAGCAAATCTATTACTATTACCGATTACGAATGTATCAAATGTATATTTTGGATTTAGGTTAGGATAATTAGCCTTTGAAGCTGAACTTTTAGCTTCTTCTCCAAGACCTTCTATGTCTTTTTCACTTAAAACAAATTTAATATTATATTTTTTTAATGATAGCTGATTTACAGAACTTTCTATTAAATTTAAGTATCTATCTTCTAAAATACCTTTAGTGAAGTCATTAGGGACTAAAAGAATTAAATCGTTATTGTGTATTTTTAAAGGTACTATTTGCTTAAAAAAAGCATTAAAACTAGGTGGAGATAGCTCACCTTTTATTAATTGTAGTGTTTTGTCCCATAAAGAAACTACATCCATAATATAAACCTCCGCGCAAATTAATTAACACTTTCCACAAGTTATTAACAAAAAAACAAAAAAATATATATGATAAATAAATTCATTAGATTTATTTGGATAATTATGTGGATAAAATATTAATAATGTAAAAATGTATTAAAAAATAAAAAGATATAAACAATATGTATATAAAGTTATAAATAGTCTAAAGATATAATAAATGTAGTTTATAACTAAAGTATTATCTAAAAGTATACAAGTTATACACATTTATATCCACAGCTTGTGAATAACCTTAATAAGTTAATAAATCTTATAAACATTATCAACAAGTATATTAATAATATCAGAATAAGTGCCAAACTTCAAGGCATTCTGCTTAATTTATCCACAATATTAACTACCTGTTGATAAATTAATACACAGCTACAATTTACGCAATTTTCCTACATAATAATAAATCAACTTTTAAATGAATGTGGATAAATCAGACGACAAATTTGAGGTAATAAATAGTCACCAAAACATATAAAATAAAACAAACAATTTTGTTATTTCATGTATCTAAAAACAAGTTGACAAGCAATATAAAAGCATTTATAATTGTATGTGTTATGTTTACTTTGAGGGTAAGGTTATTATTCTTATAAACGGAAAATAAACGGAAATAAAATTTGAAAGGCGGTGTATGTAATGAAAAGAACTTATCAGCCAAAGAAAAGACAAAGAAAAAAAGAACACGGATTCAGAAAAAGAATGAAAACTTCTAACGGAAGAAACGTGTTAAAGAGAAGAAGAGCTAAAGGAAGAAAGAGATTAACTCATTAATCATTGAGAGAGGCCGCTGTAAAGGTGGCCTTTTTGTGTAGAAACTATATTTACAAGCTGTGTTTACGGAGGGTTTAATATGGACTTCAAGAAAACAAAGGGCTTAAAAAAAGACTCTGATTTTAGAAAAGTGTATAAACACGGCAAATCTTTTGCAACTAAGTATCTGGTAATGTATGTACTAGATAACAAATCAGATGATACTAAATTAGGTATATCAGTATCTAAAAAAGTAGGTAAAGCAATTGTTAGAAATAAGATAAGAAGAAGAATAAGAGAATCATATAGATTAAATGTAGATGAAAACGTTAAAAGTGGGTATGATATAGTTTTTATAGCAAGGATAGCAAGTAATCAGGCTGAATATAAAGATATTGAAAAGTCTGTAAAATATTTGGTAAGAAAAGCAAACATAAGATTAAGTGAATAACAAAAGTCTAAATATGGAGGCATTTTAAAATTTGAAAAAAATAATTACTATACTGAAGGAAATAAATATATACTTAGCGAAATTATGTATTTATCTAGTGAGATTTTATCAAAAATTTATATCTCCATTAAAAGGACCTACATGTAGATTTTATCCAACATGTTCACAATATTCTATAGAAGCTTTTAAAAAATACGGGCTATTAAAAGGAATATATTTAACAGTAAAAAGAGTATCGAAATGCCATCCTTTTCATCCAGGAGGTTACGATCCTTTAAAATAAAACAGAATATACTCTAGGAGGTATAACAGTTGAGTATTATAAGTAATTTATTAGGTGTTGTGTTAAAGACAATTTTTGACTTTATTGGAAATTATGGTCTTTCAATAATTGTATTTACAATTTTTGTAAAAGTTTTATTATTACCGCTTACAATAAAGCAAACTAAGTCTACAAAGGCTATGCAAGATATACAGCCTAAAATAAAAGAGATACAAGAAACGTATAAAAATAAGCCAGAAAAGCAACAACAAGAGTTAATGAAGGTATATCAAGAAGCTAAGATAAATCCATTAGCAGGATGTTTACCACTATTAATACAAATGCCTATATTAATAGGATTATTTACAGTATTAAGAGATCCTGTTACTTATGGTGTTTTCCAAGATAAAGCAACGCTTGCTACTGCATCAGAAGGGTTTCTTTGGATAAAAAACCTAACTCAACCAGATATTATATTAGCTGTATTATCAGGGGCAACTACATTCTTAATGCAAATGATAATGATGCCAAAGGATCAGCAACAAGGTTCAATGAAGATAATGACTTACTTCATGTCGGGGATGATGTTATTCTGGGGATTCACGTTCCCTGCAGGTCTTACATTATATTGGACAGTAGGTAACTTATTCTCAATTGCACAACATTATTTAGTAATGAATCCTTTAAAAGCTAAGTTAGCTAATTCTAAGGAGGAAGTAATAGATGAAGGAAAGCATAGAAATAAGAAGTAAGAGTAAGGAAGATGCTATAAGCCAAGCAATTGAAGAGCTAAAAGTATCTGAAAAAGATTTACAAATAGAAACAGTACAAGAACCTACAAAAGGTTTCTTAGGTTTTATAGGTGCTAAGGAAGGTCTATACAGATTCAAAGTTATTAAAACTGAGTCAGATATAGCTAAAGAGTTTGTTGAAAATATACTTAAGAACTCTAATGTAGAGGCTAAAGTTAATGTTACTCAAGATAATAATTTAATTAAAGTAGACATAGAAGGAAAAGAAGCTGCATGTTTAATAGGAAGAAGAGGGGAAACATTAGATTCAATTCAATTCCTTACAGGATTAGCGCTTAATAAAATAAATAAAGACTCGCATATGAGAGTGCTTGTAGATATAGAAAACTATAGATCAAAGAGAGAAGAATCTTTAATAAGATATGCTAACAAAGCAGCTAGAGAAGTAGCTAGAACTAAAAAAATAAAGAAATTAGACTATATGAATCCATATGAGAGAAGAATAATTCACTCAGCTCTTCAAAACGATAAGTATGTAACTACGTATAGCGAGGGAACAGATCCATATAGAAGATTAGTAATAGAGTATAAAAGATAAAATTTAACCTCCTATGTAATAGGGGGTTTTATTTTCGTTATTTATTTTATATAATGTTAAGATTAAGGAAAGAATTAAAGATAACGAAATTAAAGATAAATTAACTAAATAATAAGAGGTGATTAATTTGTTTATAGATGATACTATAGCAGCAATTGCAACAGCACCAGGTGAAGGTGGTATAGGTATAGTAAGAATTAGTGGTCAAAAAGCACTGAAAGTAGCAGATGAAATATTTAGATCTATGTCAGGAAAAACAATAAGTGAATATAAAACTAGAACTTTAATATACGGAAATATAGTAGACGGTGAAGATGTTATAGATGAAGTTTTATTAGCTTATATGAAAGGGCCAAACTCATATACTGCAGAGGATGTTATAGAAATAAACTGCCACGGAGGATTTATTTCAGTAAAGAAAATATTAGAGCTTATATTATCTAAAGATGTAAGAATAGCTGAACCTGGAGAATTTACAAAAAGAGCATTTTTAAATGGAAGAATAGATTTATCTCAAGCAGAAGCAATAATAGATGTAATAAAAGCTAAAACTGATATGGCTCATCAAGTAGCTCAAAATCAGCTAGAAGGTTCTTTATCAAGTAAGATAAAAGAATTAAGAGGAAAAGTAACAGAAGTATTAGCACACTTAGAAGTTGCTATAGATTTTTCAGAGGAAGATATAGAAGAAATAACATATCAAACTCTTAAAGAAAAAGCTGAAGAAATAAGAATAGAAATTAAAAAATTATATGATACGGCTGAAAGTGGTAAAATACTTAGAGACGGACTTAAGACAGTAATAGTTGGTAAACCAAATGTTGGGAAATCTTCATTACTTAACTCTATATTAGGTGAAAATAGAGCTATAGTTACAGATATACCAGGAACAACTAGAGACGTTATAGAAGAATTCGTAAATATAAAAGGTATACCTTTAAAAATAGTAGATACAGCAGGTATAAGAGAAACAGAAGATGTTGTAGAAAAAATAGGTGTAGAAAAATCAAGAGAATCATTTAATAGTGCAGACTTAGTTATAATGGTATTAGATTCATCGAGAAATCTTTCTGATGAAGATATAGAAATACTAGAAAACCTAGAAAATAAGAAGACTATAGTTATATTAAATAAAACAGATTTAGAACCTAAAATAGAAGAAGATGTACTAGCTAAGTATGTAAAAGAAGAAAATATAATAAGAACATCAGCATTAAAACATGAAGGAATTGAAGAATTATATGATAAAATAGAATCTATGGTTTATAAAGGCAGTGTTAAGAATTCATCTAGCTTAGTAATAACTAATTCTAGACACAAAGATGCATTATTAAAATCATATGAATCTATAAATGATGCTATAAATGCAATAGATACATTCCTTCCATATGATTTTATAGAGGTTGATTTCAAGAATATATGGGATTATCTAGGTTATATAAATGGAGACACAGTAAAAGAAGACCTATTAGATACTATATTTAGTAACTTCTGTATCGGAAAATAAAGTGTATAATATAAAATGTAGATAAGCAATTATAAAAAAGTTTTTCGTGAAACATAAATATAAACGTAGAAAGGATACTGACATGATAGATTTCAAAGCAGGAAAATATGATGTAATAGTAGTTGGAGCAGGTCATGCCGGATGTGAAGCTGCTTTAGCAACTGCCAGAATGGGACATAAAACACTAGTAGTAACTATGTCGTTAGACTCTATTGCACTAATGCCATGTAACCCATCAGTTGGAGGAACAGGTAAAGGTCAATTAGTAAAAGAAATAGATGCTTTAGGTGGTGAAATGGGTGTAAATGCAGATAAAACACTTATACAAAGTAGAATGTTAAATACTGCAAAAGGACCAGCTGTTCACTCTCTAAGAGGACAAGCGGATAAATTTAGATATCATACAGAAATGAAAGCTACTTTAGAAAATGAACCTAATATAGATATAGTAATGGATGAAGTAGTAGATATATTACATGAAGGTCAAACTGTTACTGGAGTAGTTACTAAACTTGGATGTCAATATGAAGCTAAAGCTGTAATATTAGCAACAGGAGTTTACTTAAATTCTAAGATATTCATAGGAGAATTAACTATTAATGAAGGACCTAATGCATTAGGTTATTCAAAGCATTTAACAGATAATCTAGTGGATTTAGGATTAAATATGAGAAGATTCAAAACAGGAACTCCTGCTAGAATTCATAGAGATAGTATAGATTTCACTAAGATGGAAATCCAAGAGGGTGACAAAAGAATAACTCCATTCTCTTTCTTAAGTGATGAAATAAATATAGATCAAGAGCCTTGTTATTTAACAAGAACAAACACAAAAACTCATGAAATAATAACAAGTAACTTAAGTAGAACAGCAATGTATAGTGGACAGGCGAAAAGTACAGGAGCAAGATACTGCCCATCTATAGAAGATAAAGTTGTTAGATTTAGTGATAAGGAATCTCATCAAATATTTATAGAGCCAGAAGGTAGAGAAACAAAAGAGATGTATATCCAAGGGATATCAACTAGTTTACCTTATGAAGTACAATTACAAATGTATAAAAGTATTCAAGGACTTGAAAATGCTAAGATAATGAGACCTGCTTATGCAATAGAATATGATTGTATAGATCCTACTCAATTAAAAATAACACTTGAAATAAAGGGTGTTGAAAACTTATTTAGTGCGGGACAATTTAACGGTACTTCAGGATATGAAGAGGCAGCAGCACAAGGTCTTATAGCTGGTATAAATGCAGCATGTAAAATACAAGGAAGAGAGCCATTTGTACTTGATAGATCAGAAGCTTATATAGGTGTTTTAATAGATGATTTAGTTACTAAAGGAACAAACGAACCTTATAGAATGATGACATCTAGATCAGAGTATAGATTATACTTAAGACAAGATAATGCAGACATGAGACTTACTCAAAAAGGATATGACTTAGGGTTAGTTACAGAAAGCAGATACAATAGATTCTTAGATAAGAAAGCTGAGATAGAAAAAGAATTAGAGAGATTAAAAACAGAAAGAGTTACTCCTAAAGAAGTAAATCACCTTTTAGCAGAAATGGGAGCATCTGAAATAAAAGTAGGATTATCTTTATATGAATTTTTAAAGCGTCCAGAGGTTAACTATGACTTAATTGAAGCTATAGGAAAAGGTGCTGGAGAAGATGTTCATTATGAAGTGAAAGAACAATGTGTAATAATGACAAAATATGAAGGATATATAGACAAGCAATTAAAGCAAATAGAGCAATTTAAAAAGCTTGAAAATAAAAAGTTACCAGAAACTATAGACTATTCAACTATAGATGGTTTAAGAATAGAAGCAAGACAAAAACTTAATGATATAAAGCCAGTTTCAATAGGTCAAGCATCTCGTATATCAGGGGTTTCACCAGCTGATATATCAGTACTTCTTATATACTTAGAGCAAATGAGAAGAACTAGAGGGGGAAAAGATGAATAATACGGAAATGCTAAGACAAGGTCTAAAGGATTTTGGAATAGAACCAAGCGATAAAATGCTAAATGATTTCAAGGTTTATAGAGAGATACTAGTCGACTGGAATCAAAAGATGAACCTTACTGGAATAGAAGAGGAAAAAGAAGTGTATATAAAGCACTTCTTGGACTCTGTTTCAGCTGTAGTTAATGGATACATAAAAGATGGAATGTCTATAATAGATGTTGGTACAGGTGCAGGTTTTCCAGGATTACCATTAAAGATATGCTTAGAAAATGCTAATGTAACTCTTTTAGATTCATTAAACAAAAGAATAAACTTCTTAAAAGAAGTTAGTAATACCTTAGGTTTAACTAATATGGAGTTTATACACGGTAGAGCAGAAGATTTCGGTAAGTCAGAACAATATAGAGAACAATATGATATAGCAACAGCAAGAGCTGTGGCTGGATTACCTATACTTATGGAATTTTGTGTACCATTTGTTAAAGTTGGAGGATATTTTGTGTGTTTAAAAGGACCTAATGCAAACTTAGAGCTAGAAGAGTCAAAAGCTGCTATGGATGTTTTAGGATTAGAATTTATTGAAAAAATAGATGTAGAGCTTCCAGAAACTGATTTAGACCATAATATATTAGTTTTCAAAAAAGTAAGAAATACTCCAGAAAAATACCCTAGAAAAGCGGGTAAACCTGCAAAAAGTCCTATAAAATAGAGATAGGTATATTAAAAATATATTAAAAATAAAACAAAATAGAAGGATTATATAATTACATGCAGAAATAGTATACTCATATGTATCTAATGCAGTATTAATTTGTAAGTAAATAATGAAATTCAAATATATTTATATCTAATAAGAGAGGGATGTTATGGAAGAAAAAAGAGTTGTGGAGATACCTATAGAAAATATAGTTCCAAATCCATATCAACCAAGAAAAGTATTTTCACAGTCAGCATTAGAGGAGTTAAGCAACTCTATAAGAGTTTATGGAATACTTCAACCAATAACAGTTAGAGTTAAAGATGAAAAGTATGAATTAATTGCTGGAGAAAGAAGATTTAGAGCGGCTAAATTGGCAAATTTAACAGTAATACCGGCTATTATAAATAACATGTCTGACGAATATTCTGCTGTATTAGCACTGCTAGAAAATTTACAAAGAGAAGATTTAAATTTTATAGAAGAGGCTATGGGGTATGAAAATTTAATAAAAGAACATGATTTTACACAGCAGCAACTAGCAGAAAAGTTAGGAAAGAATCAATCTACTATAGCTAACAAACTTAGAATACTAAGATTGCCAAGTGATATAAAAATAAAATTAGTAGAAAATAACCTAACAGAAAGACATGCAAGAGCATTGCTTAAGTTACCAAATGAAGAGTTAATGAAGGATGTCTTAGATAAAATAATAAAGAATGAGCTAACTGTAAAGAAAACAGAAAAGTTGATAAAGGATATATTAGAAGATTTACAAGAAACTGAAGAGCCAGAGAAAAAGCAAAATGTAAAGAGTTCAATGGCTATAAGAATATACTTAAATACTATGAAGCAAGCCTTCGATGCTATAATAGGAACAGGAATTGAGGCTAAATATAACGAAGTAGATAAGGGCGATTATATGGAGGTTGTTGTAAAAATTCCTAAAAAGTAAGGTTACTGCTTGGCAGTAGCCTTTTTTTATCAAAATTGGAATTAAAAATTTTATACTATAAATTTTAGAAAAGTGAATTTTAGAAGAAACAAGGGGGGAAATCTTGTGGGAAAAGTTATAGCAGTTTTTAACCAAAAGGGTGGAGTAGGAAAAACTACAACTAATGTAAATTTAAGTGCAAGTATAGGAAAGATGGGTAAAAAAGTACTAGTACTAGATTTAGATCCACAAGGAAATACAACTAGTGGATATGGAATAGAGAAACAAGAGGTAGAAAACACTATATATGAAGTAATGTTAGATAGTGTAGATATAAGAGAGGCAATTTTACCTACAGAGTTTGACAATGTAGACACTATTGCTTCAGCAACTGAGTTATCAGGAGCAGAAATAGAGCTTACTAATATGGATAAAAGAGAATATGTATTAAAAAATGCTATAGAATGTGTAAGAAAAGATTATGATTATATATTTATAGATTGTCCTCCTTCATTAGGAATGTTAACTATAAACTGTCTTACAGCAGTAGATAGTGTATTAATACCAATACAGTGTGAATATTATGCACTAGAAGGTGTAAGTCAGCTTATGGAAACTATAAAGCTAGTTAAGTCTAGACTTAATCCACATATAGAAATACAAGGAGTAGTCCTTAGTATGTTTGATGGAAGAGCTAATTTATCAATACAGGTAGTTGAAGAGGTAAAAAGGTATTTCAAGGGAAGTGTATATACTACATTAATTCCTAGAAATGTTAGATTGGCAGAAGCACCTAGTCATGGAAAGCCAGTTATATATTATGATGCAAGATGCAGGGGAGCAGAGGCATACATGGACTTAGCAGAAGAGTTCATAGATTTAGAGGAGGATATAATATAATATGGAAAAAAAATCGTCTAAAAGAACAAATAGATTAGGAAGAGGTCTTAGTGCCTTAATTCCAGAAATTAAAGAAGGAATAGATAGCAAAGATATAATAAGTATAGAATTAAAGAATATATATCCTAATGAAACTCAGCCAAGAAAAGTGTTTGATGAAGAGAAAATACAAGTATTATCAGAATCTATAAAAAACTATGGAGTATTACAACCAATAGTAGTAAAGCCAGATAAAAATGGCAAATATATGATAATAGCAGGAGAAAGAAGATACAGAGCATCTAAGATGGCAAAATTAAAAGAAGTTCCTGTTGTTATTAAAGATATACCAATGAAAGATATAATGGAGATAGCTTTGATAGAGAACTTACAAAGAGAAGATTTAAACTCTATTGAAGAAGCTTTAGCCTATAAAGGATTAATAGATCACTATAAAGTTACTCAAGAAGAAATATCAGAAGCAGTAGGAAAGAGTAGACCACATATAACAAATACTTTAAGGTTATTAAATCTTGGTGAAGCAGTAATGAAGATGATAGAAAGTGGTCAAATGACAGCTGGTCATGGTAAGGCATTACTTAGAATATCAGATAAAGAATTACAAGAAGAACTAGCAAAGAGAGTTATAGAAGAAGAGCTTTCAGTTAGAGCAACTGAAAATTTAGTTAAAACTATTGCAGAAAATAATACAAAAGAAGTACCAAAGAAAATAAAAGAGAAGGATATATTTATAGTTGATGTAGAAGAAAAACTTATGAATATATTTGGAACAAAAGTAAATATATCAAAAGGGAAGAAAAAGGGAAAAATAGAGATAGAATATTATAATGATGAAGAATTAAATAATATTTTATCAATGATGCTTGAAGATAATTAATGTAAAGTGAGGAAACTTATATGATTTACTTAGACAATGCTGCAACTACATACCCTAAACCAGAGCAAGTTTATGATTCTATAATGGATTGTATGAAAAACTACTGTGCTAATCCAGGAAGAGCTGGACATAAAATGGCTATGAGGGCAGCAAGAGAGATTTATGACGCAAGAGAAAATATAGCAAAGTTATTTAATATAGATAACCCTATGAATATAATATTTACAAATAATGCTACTGATTCATTAAATTTAGCTATAAAAGGTGTTGTAAAAGAAGGCGACCATATAATAACAACAAGTATGGAGCATAATTCTGTAATAAGACCAATAAAATCCCTAGAAGCAAGAGGAATTTCAAATACAATAGTTAACTGTGATAAAGAAGGTTTCTTAGACGTAAATGATATAAAAAATGCAATAAAACCAAATACAAAATTAATAGTAACTACTCATGCATCAAATGTAGTAGGAACTTTAGTAGATATAAAAGCCGTAGGGGAGATAGCTAAAGAAAATAATATATTATACTTAGTAGATGCATCACAAACAGCGGGAGTGTATTCTATTGATGTAAAAGATATGAATGTAGATATGATAGCAGCTCCAGGCCATAAATGCTTGCTTGGACCTCAAGGAACAGGTATCTTATATATAAGAGAAGGTCTTAGTGTAGATATTTTAAAAGAAGGTGGAACAGGAAGTAAATCAGAAGATTTATTCCAACCCGAAATAGTTCCTGATAGATATGAATCTGGAACACACAATACTCCTGGCATAGCAGGATTAAATGAAGGAGTAAAGTTTATATTAGAAAAAGGTATAGATGATATAAGACTACATGAAGAAGAATTATGTCAGTATATGTTAGATAAATTAGAAGAAATTCCTAATATAAAGATATATGGAACTAAAGATAGTAAAAAAAGAGCAGCAGTTATAGCGATAAATATTGGAGATATGGATTCTGGAGAAATAACTTTTATACTAGATAGTGAATATGATATAGCCACTAGATCTGGTATACACTGCGCTCCATTAGCTCATAAAACTTTAGGAACCCTAGAGCAAGGTGCAGTTAGATTTAGCTTAGGGTACTTCAATACTAAAGAAGAAATAGATAAAGCTGTAGAGGCTTTAAAAGAAATTTCTAAAAATAACTAAAAGATAAAAATGAGGATGTCTTAAAATAATTATTTTAAGACATCTTTTTTTATGGAAGTATATAGGTAAATTTTAAAATATATAAATTGAAATAAAAGTTAAATTTGATTTATATTAACAAAAAACTAAAAATAAATTTGATTAAACCTACATAAATAGGTAAAATATTACAAAATACATAGTGTTTTTAATATAAATTTAAGTTATAATCATCTTATAAGAAAATGGTTTCAAGGGGGAATTTTAGTATGGACATTCTAAGCTTAGGAGAGAAAATTAAGAAACTGAGAAAAGAAAAAAATATGACATTAAAAGAGTTAGCTGGAGATAGAATAACAGCAGCTCAAATAAGCCATATAGAGAGAGATAAGTCTCATACAAGTCATGAGTTATTAGATTACTTATCACAAAAGTTAGAAGTAAGTGTAGACTATTTACTAGAAACTAAAGAAATGCAATCTAGAAGGATAACAGATAACTTAATTCTTCAAAGTGAAATTCATATAAAAAGAGGAGAACTTGAAAAAGCGGAAGAATTAATAAATGAAATTTTAAATATATGTAAAAATTATAATTTAATAGATAATTATGCAAAATGCAATTTTTTATTAGGAACGATAAATATAAAAAAAGAAGACTATAATCTTGTAGTTGGAAATTTAGAAAAAGCTTTGTATTATTTCATAAAAGATAATGATAAAGAAAATATATTTAGATGTTATTTGAATATAGGAAAAGTATATATACAAGAAGCATTTTTCAAAGGTGCTATAACACATCTAGGATTTGCAGAGGACTTACTAACAGAAGGGCAAATCGAGGATATGGATATTCATAAAGATTTGTATAGTAATCTGGCATACTCTTACATGAAGTTAAATGACTCTGAAAAGTCTTTATACTATATAAATAAGATTAGTGATATAGAGATGCAAAACAATATAAAAGATGAAATAGATATGTTGTTATTAAAGGCCAATAATTTCTTAAAAGTTGGAAAGTATGATGATTCTAAGGAATGTTTTAAAAGGGCATTAGAGTTATTGGAGGAAGAAGAAAATAAATCAGGAATAGCAAATGTTTATCTGAGAATATCTGATATATATAAAAACCTAGGAAATATAGATAAGGTTTTAGAGTATTCTCAAAAAGCCTATGATATAAATAAAAATAGTGAAGACAAGATAACTATAAAGAGTTTATCTAAAATAGTAGATGCATATATTGAAAATAAAGATTTTGAAGAAGCTAAAAAGTATTGTAAAGTAGCACTAGCATTAGCTATAAAATCAAAAAATAAGTGTAATGAATATAAAGCTTTAAAGTTGTATTCTAAGATACACAAAGCACAAAATGAAAATACATCAGCGATAGAATATCTATATAAGTGTGCAAATATAGTATCTGAATTAGGAGATACTAAAACTTTAGCTGAATTATATATTGAATTAGGAGAATTATATTCAAATATATCAAAGGAAAAAGAATTAGAGTACTACCACAAAGGGGTAGCTTTATATAAAAATTTAGAAATAATATAGAAAAATAAAACAGATATAGCATACGCTATATCTGTTTTATTTTTAAAAGGTTTATAATATATTTATCTTGAAGTTGGATTACAAGAGAATCAATTTGAAAATTTACCGTCTATTTAAATAAAATCAAAGAAATAAATTTCTTATAATTAAAATTAATCTGATAAGTAATTGTATAGAAATAATCTATAACGTTTAAATTTACATATATGATAGAATTATTTTAAGGAATATGTAAGGAGAGGATATTATGTTAATAGAAATAGATGCAAGAGGACTAGCTTGTCCAAAACCAGTAATAAATACAAAGAAAGAATTAGATAAATTAGAAAATGGAGTTATAAGAGTCACAGTAGACAATACAATGGCAAAAGAAAATATAATAAAACTATCAAAGTCATCTAATTGCGAAAGTAGTGTTTTAAGAGAAGAAGAAGATTTAATAGTAGTCGAAATAACAAAAGGTGAAAATGTAAAAATAGAAGAAGATACGAAGGTTGATTTAGATAATAAGTGTATATTTATATCTTCAGATAAAATGGGACAAGGAAATGATGAACTAGGAGAAGTTCTTATAAAAGGATATATATATACTTTGACAGAAACTAAGCCATATCCAAAGCACATAGTATTTGTTAATTCAGGAGTAAAACTTACAACAGTAAATGAAGCTACAGTAGAAAACTTAAAAATACTAGAAAATAATGGAGTTGAAATACTATCTTGTGGTACATGTTTAGATTATTACAACTTAAAAGAATCATTAAAAGTAGGTACAGTTACTAATATGTATAATATTGTAGAAGTAATGAACAACTCACTACAAACTATATCTATATAATGGACATAATAAGGTTACATATTGTATATGTAGCCTTATTTATATAAAATAATATCTATAATAACTAGATTAGAAAGAGGAAAAACAATGAATGAAATGTATATAGTATCATTTAACTCAACACATCATGCAATAAGAACAGAGAAGTTATTAAAAGAAAAGGAAATAGTATGTACAACACTGCCTACACCAAGAGAGATAACGGCTAGCTGTGGGATTTCAATAAGATTCTTATACAATGATATAGAAAAGGTAAAAGAAACTTTAAGAGAAAGTGATGTAGAATATAAGGGGATATATAAAATAACTAAATTAGAAAATGGTAAAAAAGAAGCAACAGAGATAGTTTAAAAGGAGTGATTTTAAATGCCTATAAGTATTAAGATAGGAGATGTTGTTGAAATGAAAAAACAACATCCTTGTGGAAATAAAGAATTTGAAATAACTAGAGTTGGTATGGATGTAAAGATAAAATGCACTAAATGCTCTAGAGAAATAATGCTAGACAGAGAAACTTTTGAAAAAAGAGTAAAAAAGATAATTACTAAAGAATAAAATAGAAAATTCAGAAAATTTCAAAGAGAGTATCGAATCAAATTTGGCATTGCTATAATTAAAGTACAGGGTAAACAATTTCAGGGGGTGCTTTAATTATGGCAGTTAAATTTGCAAAGAGAATGGCAGGATTAAAAGGATCAGAAATACGTGAGCTTTTAAAGTTGACGGAAAAACCAGAAGTTATATCTTTCGCTGGAGGATTACCTGCTCCAGAATTATTCCCAATAGAGGAAATGAAAAAGATTTCGACTATGGTTTTAGAAGAGGATGGAAGATCAGCTCTTCAATATTCTACAACTGAAGGTTATACTCCTTTAAGAGAACATATAGCTGATAGAATGAATAGTAAAGCTAAAACTAATGTAACAAAGGATGATATATTAATAACTAATGGTTCACAACAAGGATTAGACTTTGCAGGGAAAGTTTTCTTAGACGAAGGTGACATAGTTTTATGTGAAAGTCCATCTTACTTAGGAGCATTAAATGCTTTTAAAGCATATTTACCAAAATTCATAGAAGTTCCAACAGATAAAGATGGAATGATAATGGAAGAGTTAGAAAAAATACTAGAAACAACTGATAGAGTGAAAATGATATATGTAATACCAGATTTCCAAAACCCAACAGGAAGAACTTGGCCAATGGAAAGACGTAAAAAGTTCATGGAAATTATAAATAAATATGAAATACCAGTAATAGAGGATAACCCATACGGTGAATTAAGATTCGAAGGTGATACATTACCATCTTTAAAATCAATGGATAACAAAGGATTGGTAATATATTTAGGAAGCTTTTCAAAAATATTCTGTCCAGGATATAGAATAGGCTGGACATGCGCATCTCATGAAATATTAAGCAAATTTATATTCGTCAAACAAGGAGCAGACCTACAAGCATCTAGTATATCTCAAAGAGAAGTTAGTAAATACATAGAATTATATGATTTAGATAAACATGTTGAAAAATTAAAAGAGGTTTATAAAAGACGTAGAGACCTTATGTTAAAAACTATTAAAGAAGAATTCCCAGAAGGTTTAGAGTATACTCATCCAGAAGGTGGGCTATTCACATGGGTAGAACTACCAAAACATTTAGACTCAAGAGTTATAATGGAAGATTGTATAGCAAATAATGTTGCATATGTTCCAGGGGGATCATTCTTCCCTAATGGTGGAAAAGAAAATTGTTTTAGATTAAATTACTCAACATCTACAGATGAGAAAATAGTTGAGGGAATCAAGAGATTAGGTAAAGTTTTAAAGAAACATATGGAAGTAGAAGCAAACGCATAGATAGCATAAAAAAAGAGTGACCTGCGGTCACTCTTTTTTATGGGAGATTGGGATGAAATATATTTAAGTTATGGGGGCTATATATAAATAGTATTATCCATCATAATTTAATATATACGTATTAAAAACAAAAAAATTTACCATAATATATGAGGAAATATAAATTGACAATTATCTTTAGTAATGATAAAATGTGTAAGTATGAGATTTGAATCTCATTTCTCTGCTCTACGAAGTAGAGCCGTTAAGTCCAAAGGGAGGTGAAAAGATAATGAGAAATTATGAATTAGTTTTCGTAGTAAAGCCAAATGCTGATGAAGAAACTAGAGAAGCTGTACTTAACAAAGTTAAGGAAGTTATATCTACTGATGGTGAAGTAGCTAACGTTGATGTATGGGGAACTAGAAAATTAGCTTACCCAATAGCTAAGTTCAACGAAGGTCACTATGTATTAGTAAACTTCAGTGCTGGTGTTGAATTACCAAAAGAATTAGATAGAAACTTAAAGATAAACGAAAACGTAATAAGACACATGATAGTTGCTGCTTAATGACTAGTTTTATTATGTAAAAGGCGGTGTTATTATGAACCATGTTGTTTTAGTGGGTAGATTAACAAGAGACCCAGAGTTAAGATACATCGCAGGAAGTGGAACTCCTGTTGCTAATTTCTCAATAGCTATTGATAGAGAATTCTCAGGCAAAGATGGTAAGAGAGAAACTGATTTTATAGATATACAAGTTTGGGGTAAATCTGCAGAGAATTGCGCTAACTATATCGGTAAAGGAAGTTTAGTAGCTGTACAAGGCTCAATAAGAGTGGATGTATATCAAAACCAAGCTGGAGAAAACAGAAGAGCGTTTAGAGTTAATGCTAACAGAGTACAGTTCTTAGATAGTAGAAATAAATCGGAAAATTCGTATAATAAAGGAAGTCAAACAGGATTTGAACCTAGTTTCGAGCCTACGTTCGAACCACAAGGATTAGACCCTCAAGGTTTCCAAGCTATAGATGACGACGATATACCATTCTAAAAAGGAGGGAAATGTTATGATAAACAAGAAGAGACGTAAGAAGAGAAGAGTTTGTCAATTCTGTGCTTCAAAAGACGTTAAGATAGATTACAAAAACACTCAAAGATTACAAAAATATGTAACTGAGAGAGGTAAAATATTACCAAGAAGAATATCTGGAACATGCGCTAAGCATCAAAGAGAATTAACAGTTGCTATAAAGAGAGCTAGAAACATAGCACTTTTACCATACACTGTAGAATAAGAAGGACGAGCCTTATGGCTCGTTTTTTTGTTATTCTAGTTAAATCTACTATGATTTATGATATAATATTTATATATTAAGGAGGGGGCAACTGTGAGATTAGATAGGAATTCCGATATAGCAAGAAACGTTAAAATAATGGAATGGATGAAAACAGAGTTGTTAATGAGCGTAGGGGATTTGTTCAACTTAATGTTTAAAGGAGTAAAGCCTTTAGATGAGGCATTACAAGATACTTTAGCAAATATTATAATGATAACATACCTTTTAGCAAAAAGATTGGGAATTAGTTTTAACGAAATGGATTATAAAATAAAAGAAAAGATAAAACTAGGAATAAATGAGAATCATAGTATAGAAAGATGGTATGGTGAGTTATCTGAACTCAAAAAACATATAGATAATAAGGAGTGAATCTAATTTGAATAATAAAGTAAAACTATCACAAGTATCGATGATAGTTACGCTGGGAATATTATTAGCTCTAGTAACAGCATATGTGCCTATATTAAGTGTGCTGAGTTTCTTAATACCAGTACCTTATGCAATAATAGGAACTATAGGTAACAATAAGAACTCAATATTATCTTTGATAGTTACTTTTTTAATACTTATATTTGGTGTAGATATAACATATGCTGTAAGTATTAGTATTATGAGTGTACTTCCTGGGATAGTTATAGGTAGTGTTGCAAGACAAAACATAAAAAAAGGTCAAGAAAATAAGTTTGAACCTATATATGCAGGTACAATTATAGTTATAATTTCAACTATAATTTTCTATACTATAGCAAATATGGTGTTCAAAACTAATTTATTAGATAACTTTATGAATGGTATGAAGGAAGCTGTAAGTGTTCAGCTTCAAATTTTAGGTGATGCAGGTGTGGATGTAAGTAGTGGATTAAAAGTAGAAGATGTAATCACCTTTGCACAAAATCTTTTACCTACAATGCTATTTTTACAGGGGATAATATTAGCATTTGTTACGTACTACATTGAGGCATTTATATTAAAAAGAATAAGAATGGTAAATTTAGAAATGCCTAAATTTAGAGATTTTTATTTACCGGGAAATCCAGTAATGGTGTCACTTATGCTATACATACTAGTTTTCTTAATTGATATGTTAGGCTTAAATTTTCATGGTGATTTAATCATAATGAATCTTCAACTAGTTTTTAATTTTATGTTTATGGCTCAGGGAATAGCAGTTTCTGTATATTACCTAAGAAATTGGTTTAAAGCTAGTCAAATAAAAAATATACTTATATCAGGATTAATCCTATATATATTCGGATTTATGGGTATATCTTTCTTAGGGATGTTAGATAGTGTAATAGATTTTAGAAAGGTAAGAAGCTATAAATCTGCGTAAGGAGGGAAGTAATGAGGAACAAACCAGCCTTGAAAATTAATATGCCAGAAAATAATATATACATATTAATTATAGGTGTAGCAAGTACAGCACTACTTTTATATGATTTTTATGTAGGTTGCTTATTTTTCCTTATTTTCTTATATATAGTTTTCCACAACTGGAAAACTACTAATATTAGAAGGAAGGAATGGAATAATTACATTCAAAATCTATCTTTAGATATAGATGAAACAACAAAAAAAGCAATAATGAATTTACCTATTCCACTTTGTATATTAGAATTTGATGGAAAAATATCTTGGTACAATAATAAATTCCATCAGATGACGGAAACACAAGATTTATTAGGTGAAAACATTGATGATATAGTAAAGAATCTAGATCTTAGAAAAGTTTTAAATGAAAATAAAGAAATGTACACAGATGTAAAGTATAAAGACAGAGATTATACTGTAGTATACAATGTTGTAAAAAATGATCAAGAAAAAAATGCAAAATATCTAATGATGTTATATTGGTTAGATAAGACAGATTATCTAAATTTACAACAAAAGCATGAAGATGAGAAAAATTCTATGATGTTGATTCAGGTTGATGGATATGATGACGTATTAAAAAGTGCATCAGAGGATAAAAGACCAATGATAAACGTTGAAATAGAAAGAATTCTTTCTAATTTAGAAAATGCATCTAAGTCAGCATTAAAAAGAACATCAAAAGATAAATTTTTCTTAGTTATGAACAAAAAAGAACTTAAAAAACTAGAAAGTGAAAAGTTTTCTGTACTAGATAAAATAAGAGAAATAGACTATGGAAATACATTACCTGTTACTATAAGTATGGGGATAGGTGTAGATGGAGATTCCATAAATGAAAATCTAAAATTGGCGTCTGGAGCTCTTGATTTAGCTTTAGGTAGAGGTGGAGATCAAGCTGTTATAAAAACTAAAGATAAGTCAGTATTCTACGGTGGAAAATCTAAAGCAGTAGAAAAAACTACAAAAGTAAAATCAAGATTAATAGGTCATGCACTAAGAGAAATTATATTAGAAAGTGATCATGTATATATAATGGGACACAAATATCCTGATATGGATGCTCTGGGTTCGGCAGTTGGAATATATGATATATGTAAATCTTGCGGTAAAAATGCTAATATAGTGCTAGATAGTACAAATGAATCAATAGATATATTTGTAGATAGAATAGAATCTTCAGATTATTATGATGGAATATTTATAGATAGCGAAGAAGCTATAAGAAGTTGCACGAGAAATACACTTGTGGTAGTTGTTGATACCCATAGACCTAATTTTACAGAATGTAATGAACTATTAGGTATATCTGACAAAATTGTAGTGATAGACCACCACAGAAGAGGCGTTGAATTTATAAATGATACAGTACTTTTATTCCATGAAATATACGTATCATCTACGTGTGAGATGGTAACTGAGCTAGTCCAATACATGGAAGATAATGTAAAGATAAATAAATTAACTGCAGAAGGTTTATTAGCTGGTATAACTCTAGATACTAAAAACTTCGCCTTCAAAACAGGGGTAAGAACATTTGAAGCTGCATCGTATCTTAAAAAAGTAGGTGCAGATACTGTAGAAGTCAAAAAGCTATTTAACTCAGACATAAGTGATTTTATAACTAAGGCTGAAATCATACAAAGTGCTAAGATAGTTTATGGAAAAATCTGTTTAGCTTATACAGAAAGAGTAGCAGATAACATAAATATAGTAATAGCACAAGCAGCAGATGAATTATTAAATATAAAGGAAGTTGAAGCATCATTTGTTCTAGGTAAAAAAGATGATAAAATATTCATAAGTGCTAGATCATTAGGAGAAACCAATGTACATGTTCTTATGGAAAAACTAGGCGGAGGAGGGCACAAAGATATAGCAGGTGCTCAATTAGAAGGTGTTTCATTAAAAACTGCATATTCAATGGTACAAGATATAATTGACGAATGCATAAAGGAGGAGAAATAGATGAAAGTTATTTTATTAAAAGACGTTAAAGGAACTGGTAAAAAAGGTGAAGTAAAAGAAGTAAGTGATGGATACGCAAGAAACTTCTTACTTAAAAAGAAATTAGCAGTTGTAGCAGATAATACAGCAGTAAAAGAATTAGGTGAAAAGAAGAAATCTGAAGAGATAAAAGCTCAAAAAGAGTACGAAGCAGCAGTAGAATTAGGAAAGAAAATGGAAGAATTAAACGTTGTTATATATACTAAAGCTGGTGATGGTGGAAGATTATTTGGATCAATAACATCTAAAGATATAGCAGAACAAATAAAAAAACAACATTCTATAGAAGTAGATAAGAGAAAAATACACTTAGATGAACCAATAAGAGCTTTAGGTTCAAGATTCGTTGAGATAAAGATACATCAAAAAGTAACTACTAAAATGAGAGTAGATGTAAAAGAGAAACAATAGAAAAGACACTTGAGGTGATAAACAATGGAGGATATGACTAGAATTCCTCCACATAGTGTGGAATCAGAACAGTCTATATTAGGGTCTATATTACTTGATAAAGATGCAATGATAACGGTGAGTGAAACTATAAAGCCAAATGACTTTTACAAAGAAGCTCACAAAATCATATATGAGTGCATGATAAAGTTAAGTAATAAAGGTGAACCAATAGACTTAATAACCCTAACAGAAGAACTTAAAAAAGAAGGACATTTAGATGATGTAGGAGGCATAAGTTATATAACGAGTTTATCAACGATTGTCCCTACAACATCTAATGTAAAGTATTATGCAGATATAGTGAAGGAAAAATCAGTTTTAAGACAACTTATAAAAGCATCTAATGAAATTATAAGCTTAGGATATGAAGGTTCCTCGAAAATAGAAGATGTATTAGAAAAAGCAGAAAAACAGATATTTGATATATCTCAAGAAAAAGCTAGTGATGATTTTAAATCTATAAATAGCGTACTAATGGATACTTATGATATGATTGAACATCTGTACACATCAAAGAGTGAAATAACAGGAATAACAACTGGTTTTAAAGACTTAAACAAAAAGATAAATGGACTACAGAGAACAGATTTAATATTAATAGCAGCTCGTCCAGCTATGGGGAAAACTGCATTTTCATTAAATCTTGTTCAAAATGCAGCACTAAAGGGTGATGCATCTGTAGCTGTATTTAGTTTAGAGATGTCTAAAGAACAGTTAGTTCAACGTATGTTATCATCACAATCTAGTGTAGAGCTTAAAAAATTAAAAACAGGAAAGCTAGGAGAAAATGACTGGCCTAGAATAATAGATTCTATGGCAGTTTTATCTAATGCTAAGATATATATAGATGATACTCCAGGTATAAAAATATCTGAGTTAAGATCAAAATGTAGAAAACTTAAAATAGAGCAGGGATTAGATTTAATACTTATAGATTATCTTCAACTTATGGAAGGTGAAGGTAATAATGAAAGTAGACAACAAGAAATATCAAAAATATCAAGATCTTTAAAAATAATCGCAAAAGAACTTAATTGTCCGGTAGTAGCATTATCTCAGCTATCTCGTGCACCAGAACAAAGAGCAGATCATAGACCTATGCTATCAGATTTAAGAGAATCTGGAGCAATAGAGCAGGATGCAGATATAGTAATGTTTTTATATAGAGATGAATATTATCATCCAGATTCAGAAAAAAAGAACATAGGAGAGGTAATAATAGCTAAAAATAGACACGGTGAAACTGGTGCAGTAGAGCTAGTTTGGCTTGGTGAAGTTCAAAAATTTGCGGATAAATCTAGGGATATGTAAACAAGATATCCACAGAAGTTTTTTTGGAAATTGGTTAAAGTATGTGGATAAATGTAGGAAAAAAATCATAAGTGTTGAAAAATACAAAAAGACTTATCCACATTATCCACATGTAACCTGTTGATAAATGTGAATAAGTACAAAAAAAAGCAAGCTATTAGCTTGCTTTTATTGTTTACAACTTAATATTTATAAATACAAATTTTTTATGGGGGAAAAATGTGTTGCATATAAATGTATTATATATATATCCAAAAATAATAGAAATAAACAAAGAAATAAATTTATTTAGAATAATTGATAATAATATAAAGGAGACATTAGTATTTTACTGCAAAAAAGGATCTAATTATAAGATTATGATGATGGATACAATGTCTGGAGAAAATAAAGAAATTTTAGGTGTATCTAAAATAGAAGAAGTAGGAACATTTATAAAAAATATAGAAGAATCAGAAGGAATAATAAAGAGTTTAAATAGCTTAGAAGATATAAAAAAATACATATTAAACTCAAAGTGTAAATAAAAAAGTTTGAAAATGTATCGAATGTTTGATAAAATGTATTGGTAAAGTGTTCGAAAATCTATAGTAGAGGTGAGTTATATGAAAACAGTAGCGATTGTAGGATCTCAATGGGGAGACGAAGGAAAAGGTAAAGTTATAGATTACCTTGCTACACAAGCAGATGTAGTAGTAAGAGGACAAGGTGGAAATAATGCCGGACATACATTAGTTGTAGATGGCAAAAAATTCGCTTTACGTCTAATACCATCTGGAGTATTAAATCCTAACACTATAAATGTAATAGGAAATGGTATAGTGTTTGATCCAAAAGGATTTTTAGAAGAGATAGAGACTTTAAATAAAGAAAATATAGATACTAGCAACATAAAAGTAAGTGATAGAGCCCATGTTGTATTACCATATCACAAGGAATTAGATGCACTAGCAGAAGAAGCTAGAGGAGATAACAAAATAGGGACTACAAAAAAAGGTATAGGACCTTGTTACATGGATAAAACTGAGAGATCAGGAATAAGAATATGTGACTTAATGGATAAAGACATATTTGCTAAGAAATTAAAAGCACAAATAGATGCTAAGAATAAATTAGTTCAAGGTGTATACGGAAAAGAAGCAATGTTTGACTTTGAAACTATATACAATGAGTATTTAGGATATGCAGAGCAAATAAGAAAAAATGTTGCAGATACTTCAGTTGTAGTATATGATGCTATAAAAGCTGGTAAAAAAGTATTATTCGAAGGTGCACAAGGAACATTATTAGACTTAGACTTAGGTACTTACCCATACGTTACATCTTCTCATCCAACATCAGGAGGATTCTCTATAGGAGCAGGTATTGGACCAAACATGATAAAAGATGTTGTAGGTATAGTAAAAGCATATACTACAAGAGTTGGAGAAGGACCATTTGTTACTGAATTAGATAATGAAATAGGAGAAAGAATAAGAATCCAAGGTCATGAGTTTGGTACAGTAACAGGAAGATCTAGAAGATGTGGATGGTTTGATGCTGTAATAGTTAAATATGCTGCAAGAGTAAACGGATTAACTAGTATATCATTCATGTTATTAGATGTTTTAAGTGGATTCGAAAAAATAAATATATGTACAGGATACAAAATGGGAGACAAGATAATAACAGATTTCCCAGCATCATTAGAAGATTTAGCTAAGTGCGAACCTGTATATGAAGAATTAGATGGATGGAATGAAGATTTAACAACTATAGAAAGATACGAAGATCTTCCAGAAAATGCTAAGAAATATATAGATAGAATAGAAGAAATAGTTGGAGTTAACATAGATATGGTTTCAGTAGGACCAAACAGAGCTCAAACTATAATAAGAAGAAATATATTTGCTTAATATATATAAGTGTAGTGGATTATATCCACTACACTTTTTTATATATAAAAATTAAAATATATAAAATTAAGTTAGAGATAAATATATTTTTATTTATACTTATAAAAATATATTCTACAAAAAGTTTTACTGAATAAAAAACAATTAGAATACTTACTTATAAATTAATATTTATACCCTAATTTAAGAAAAATATAGATTAGATAATTGGTAAAAATCTAAAATTAAGTATTTTTTAATAAAAAATTAATTTATGAACCCCTGTTATTTACTAAGGTTGAGAGAAAAATAAACAAAAAAGTAAAAAAATATAAAAAAATGTAAAAAAAGTGTTGACGAAAGTGTATGAACCTAATATAATAATATTTGTGAGTGAGAGAAACACGAACAAGCCGAAAGGCAAAAAAGGAAATGACCCATTAGCTCAGTCGGTAGAGCACCTGACTTTTAATCAGGGTGTCCCGCGTTCGAGTCGCGGATGGGTCACCATTTTAATTTTTACTCAGCACGGCCCATTGGTCAAGCGGTCAAGACACCGCCCTTTCACGGCGGTAACAGGGGTTCGATTCCCCTATGGGTCACCATTTTGGGACTATAGCTCAGCTGGGAGAGCACCTGCCTTACAAGCAGGGGGTCACAGGTTCGAGCCCTGTTAGTCCCACCAATTGCGGCCTGGTAGTTCAGCTGGTTAGAATGCCAGCCTGTCACGCTGGAGGTCGAGGGTTCGAGTCCCTTCCAGGTCGCCAATTTAAATATTATATGCTGGTGTGGCTCAACGGTAGAGCAGCTGACTTGTAATCAGCAGGTTGTAGGTTCGATTCCTATCACCAGCTCCAATCAAACTCTTAGATTTTATCTAAGAGTTTTTTATTGTGTAAATATAATTTTAATTAATATATGAATAAATATCCTCTATAAGGGTATATAGGATAGTATTGGCTAAAATTAAATTTTTCCAATATTAGTAGGTAATGTAAGGGGAAATATAAAATTTCTTATATCATAAAATTGTAGTTATTTTAATATGGAATATTTATATATAGAATATTAAACTTTAAAATAGTTATAATTAAAATTTTTAAATAGAATATGAAGCAATAACTCTTACATTATAAGCATTTATAATTATGAATAGGAGTGAGTTTTTCATGAGTGAAGCATTAAAAAAGAAGAGTACAAGCATCGCTATGTTAGTATTTTTACTTGGAATTTTTATGGGGGCTATGGACTCTGGAATAGTATCACCAGCAAGAAATGTAATAGCTAGTGGACTTGGAATATCAGAATCAGCTAGCGTGTGGATGATAACCATATATACTTTAGCATATGCTGTATCTATGCCAATAACAGGTAAGTTAGCAGATACATATGGTAGAAAAAAGGTATATATGATTTGTGTTACATTATTTGCCACAGGTTCTTTACTTTGTGGAATATCAGATATAGTAGGGAGCTATGGATTTTTACTAACTTCAAGAGTTATCGAAGCAATAGGTGGCGGAGGTATAATGCCAATAGCCACAGCATATATAGGCTCATCTTTCCCTGAAGAAAAAAGAGGGTCAGCACTTGGATTAGTTGGAGGAATATATGGAATAGCAACTGTTCTTGGACCAACGCTAGGAAGTTTTATACTTTCTGTGGCTGGAGATGGTAAATGGGGATATTTATTTTTAATAAATGTACCTATAAGCATTATTATAATAGGAGCAGCGTTAAAACTAGAAGAAAATAAAAAAGACTCAGATATTAAAAAAATGGACATTTGGGGGTCTTTAATATTAAGTATTTTAATTGCATCATTAATGTATGCTTTAACAAATCTTAAATTCTATGATTTTGGAAATTCAATTAAGACATTAGATGTTTGGCCATATTTATTAATATCTATAATAATGGTTCCAATATTTATATATATAGAAAAAAGAGCAGAAGACCCTGTCTTAAACTTAAGTTTCTTTACTAATAAGCAAATAGCATTAACTTTATTTATAAGTCTTATAGTGGGATGTGGACTTATGAGTACTGTATTTTTACCACAATTTGCTGAAAATGTATTAAAATTAAAAAGAGGTAGTGGTGGTTATATAGTAACTTTATTTGCTGTATTTACTGGTATATCAGCTCCACTTGGTGGTAAGTTTATAGATAAATTTGGTGTTAAGAGATTATTATTACTAGGATTTTTAGCTAATATATTCGGTGTATTATATCAGGCAGTTATAACTGCAAATCATCCCAATTTCACAAACTTAACTATAGGATTAGTATTTATGGGCATAGGTATGGGATTTACCATGGGAACACCTGTAAATTATTTAATGATGAGTTTAGTTAAACCAGAAGAAATATCAATGGGGCAATCAACAGTTTCATTACTTCGCTCTATAGGTGTAGCTATATCACCTAACTTACTGATAAACTTCGTATCAGATGCAGGCAGAAATGTACCAGGTGCAATAGAAAAAGTAATGCCACATATACAAGGGATAACAGGAGGTGCATTAGGAAGTAGTACAGCATCAGCAGATATGATGAATAAATTACAAAATGCAGATGTTACTAATATATTTGAAACAGTTAAATCTTTTATGATGTCTATGCTCAATGGTATACAACATGCTATGTCAGTAAATCCTAATATGGATTTTGCAGCATTAAAAAGTAATTACTTAACAAGTTTAGATAAAGCTAAACCAGCCATAGAAAATGCGTATCAATACACTATGAATCAAGGTTATGCTCACTTATTTATAGGTGTAGCTGTTATATCATTACTTGGTTTAATTGCATCTTTATTTATAAAAAGCAAAAAGAAATCTAAATAGTAATTATAAAAAATTCTATAATAAAATGATCAGAATTAACTATAAATAATACTAAAATAGGAGAAAAATATTATAATATTTTTCTCCTATTTATATCTTTCCCATCTTAAATCATTACCAACAAACTTTATAAGCCTAAACTTATCTAATATTCTAGATAAAGTTCTTTGAGTATAAGTTTTTCCTATTTGATTAGGTGATAAGTTTGTAGATATTATTATCTTTTTACCAGATACCAATCGAGTATTAACTATATTAAAAATTTCACCACTTGTAAATGAATTATTTAGTTCAGTTCCAAGATCATCTATTATCAATAAATCACAATCGAATAGATTTTTATAATTTTCATTAGCCATTTTATTATTAGGATCTCTTCTAAACTTATAGTCTTCAATAATTTCTAGGATTTTAAAAGATGTTTGATATATAACTACATATCCTCTATCTAATAAATCTTTGGCAATACAGTTAGACATATAAGTTTTTCCCAATCCAGTAGAACCATAGAAAAGTAAATTTTCACCATTATCTTTATCGAAATCTAATACGAATTTTTCACAAATAGAGAATATATCAAGCATGTTTTCTCTAGGTGATATACCAGCACCTTCAGGTCTTACAGGTGAAAATATATCAAAATTGAAATTGGCAAAATTCTCTTTACTTAAAACTCTATCTAAATTAGACATTTTGTAAGCTTCATTGATTATTTCCTGCTTAAAACAACTACATTTTTCACCATTTGGTGTAAAACCAGTATCTTTACAGTAATTACAATCATACTTCATCTCTAAATAATTTTCAGGTATACCATGAGTTTTTAGAAGAAGAGATTTTCTAGCTTTTAGAGTATCCATTTGTTCTTTAGATTCCTTTACTATTTTTTCTCTTGAATTAGGGTCAAGTAAAACAGCTTTAGCTAGTTTAAGACCAATTTTACTAATCTCATCTTCTATATGCTGAATTTCTGGTATTCGAGTATAAAGTTCTTTTTTTCTCTTTTCTAAGTCAAGTTCATCTGCATCTCTTTTTTGCTCGTACTTTAGCAGGATCTCTCTTATTTTACTTTCGTTCATCTAATCACCTACCTAAATTTTTCCTTCTGACTTTTTTCGATAATTCTATCTAATTCCTCTGGACTATACTGAGTGAATGTCTCATTAAAGTTATGGAACTTAGTCTTTTTATAATTTTCGGAAGTTTTATTAGAGGAAAATTTACCAACATTTTCTTTTAATTTTCTTGATTCTTCTTGTATCTTTAAATCTTGAAGATTTTTTATGCTTTTATTATTCCAACTTTTAATAACACCATCAATGTATGTTATAGAAGGATTAGAAATATTTTTGGACTTAGAACAAGCTTCAAGAATTAATTCAATATCCATATTAAATTGATCTAACCATATATCCATAGTTTCTTTTTCAGACCTAGAAGGCTGTCTAAAGAATCCTAATTCATTAAATATAGTTTTGTATATCGTATATCTTTCACTTCTAGCATTAAAACTAACCTTAACATCATCAGGAGTATATAAGTTGCTATCATACCAGTTTCTAATTATACTCTCAATATATTTAACAGGCTTGGAAGAACCAGTTCTTTCTTTTACATTTTCATAAGCATAAACAATCATATCTGGATTCATATTGTATTTATTCATTATATCTAAAATACTAATTTTTTCACCTGGGTCAAGATGTCTGCCTACAATTTGATTTATAGAGTTAAACATCTTTCTAATGCTTGGGTTTTCAGCAACAGAAACGATAGAGTCTGTATTTGATTTAATAGATTTAGTATTAACAGTGGTATTTTCTATATACTGTTTCTTTAAATCTAAAAACTCAACAGAATAATCAAATTCATCAAGGCCTTCGTTTTTGTGCATTTTAATTATATTTTTGCTTTCCCAAAACTTCCATGCTGATAACACATCTGAAAGAGGGATATTTAAGTCTTTTGCAATAGAATTATTGTTAAACTTAGGATTAGAACTTGGGTCACAAGCATTTTTATATCCAAGGAGATAAACTTTAACGTATAACCCGTCCGCCATAGGCATAAATATATCTATAAAGATATTTGGAATGGATGTATCACCTAAGTCAACCTCATTAGGTTCTTTAAAAAACATTTTATCACCTCGCTTTAAATTATATCATAAAAATGTGATATTAAATGTAGCCTACATAATTATCAAGAAGAATTATATCATAAAAAGCTATATAAATTTATCTTGCAAAAAAACTTTTAAATTATTCATGTAAAACAGGGGGGAGAAGATTTGATAATAAACTTTACTAAAAGAGTAAGAAAGCTATTATCAGTAGGAATAATAGCATTAGTTTTAGTAGCCAGTGGAGGAGTATATTTTTACAATGATAAAAAAGGAATACCTTCAGCTAACCTAGCAAATGAAAAAGAGATTAATAGATATACAATAGATGTAGTCTTCGATGATGAAAGTAAACGTTTAATGTGTAACCAAAATATAGAGTATGTAAATAATACAAAAAGCACTTTAGACAAATTATATTTTCATATATATCCAAATGCCTTTTCAAAGAGTGAATTTGCACCTTTTGAAAAATCTGAAATGAAACAAGCATATCCAAATGGATTTAATGAAGGATATATAGATTTAAAAAACATACTAAATAATGGTAAAAAATTGGCCTATAAGGTAAGTGGTGATAAGAATGATATACTAGAGGTTGAATTAAAAAATCCAATTAAGCCAGGAAATAAAGTATCTATAGATATGAAATACAATGTTAAAATACCTAATTCACAAGGTAGATTTGGGTATGGAGAAAACACAGTAAATGTAGCCAATTGGTTTCCAATAGCTAGTGTCAATGATGCCAACGGATGGAATTTAAATAGTTATGAAACAGTAGGTGATCCATTTTATAGTGATACAAGCGACTTCTATTTAAAGATACTTTTGCCTAAAAAGTATAAAATGGGATGCACAGGGAAGGTAGTAAAGGAGACATCTGATAGTGATAAGACTCTTTATGAAGTAGAAGCAAGACAAGTTAGAGATTTCGCTTTTATTTTAAGTGATAAGTTTCACGTTGATAGTGATAAATATAATGAAGTGAATATTAATACATATAATTTAAATGAAGAATTATCTAAGGATGCTACATATATCGCAAAGAGCTCTATGGAGATATTTAGTGAATTATTTGGGAAATATCCATATGATACATACTCTGTAATAGCAAGCGACTTTTTTATAGGAGGGATGGAATACCCAACTTTAATAATGATAGATCAAAGCTTGTACAATAAGAGAGATAAGTTTTTATTAGAATATGTAATTGCACACGAGACAGCGCACCAATGGTGGTATTCAGTGGTTGGAAATAATGAAATAAGTGAACCTTGGCTAGATGAAGCACTAACAGAGTATTCCACAATATTATACTTTGAAAAAAAATATGGAGATAAACTAGCTAAAAAATTAATAGATAATATGGAGTTACAGGCCAAAAGCTATCGTAGTGAAGATATATTTAAACCAGTAACAGGGTATTCAAACTCAATTGAATATAGTTTAAATGTGTATACTAAAGGGGCTTTAGCTTTCCATGAAGTAAGAAAAGAAGTGGGAGATAAGGTATTTTTTGATACTTTAAAGGAATATTACTCTACATATATGCACAAAAATGTAAGTAGTGCAGAGTTTGTAAAGTTATGGAATGATAAAGGTGTAGATATAGATAAAATTATAAAAGAATACAAGTAAATTTTAACTCAAGCATTAAATAATTATTTAATGCTTGAGTTTTTTGGTATAATATAATCTATGACAATGAGAAGACGAGGTGAATAAATGCTAAAATACTGTTCAATAGGAAGTGGAAGTAGCGGAAATTGCCATTATATAGAGTATAAAGATACAGGAATATTAGTAGATGCAGGTCTTAGTGGAAAGAGAATAACAACAGGACTTGATGATATAGGAATAAACATGGAAAAAATAAAAGGAATATTCATAACTCATGAACATTCAGACCATATAAAAGGTGCAGGGATAATGTCTAGAAAATATAATATACCTATATTTGCAAATGTAAAAACATGGTGTGCTATGAAAGATAAATTAGGAAATATAGAAAGTAATAATATGAAGGTATTTGAAAATGATAAAACTTACTCTTTAGGAGATGTGGTAATAAGACCATTTTCAATACCACACGATGCATCGGACGCAGTAGGATACAACTTCTACACAGGGAATGATAAGATGTCTATAGCTACAGATATAGGATATATAGATGACAATATAAGAAGACATTTATATAAATCAAAATTAGTAATATTAGAATCAAATTATGACCCTAATATGCTTATGATGGGGTCTTACCCATACTCATTAAAAAAGAGGGTGATGTCAGAGGAAGGGCATTTATCAAATGAAGATGCAGCTAAATTCTGTGTTGAGCTTATAAATAACGGAACGGAAAGAATATTATTAGCTCATTTAAGTAAAGAAAATAACTTCCCAGAACTAGCATATGAGACATCTAAGAGTATACTTACTCAAAATGATATAATAGTTGGACAAGATGTTAAGTTAGATGTTTTATTAAGAGAAGAAGTTTCAGATATATACAAAGTTAAATAAAGAGGATTTATTAAGACATAAATAGAGCGGATAAAGGAGAATTCTTATGAATATAACGGTTATTAGCGTAGGTAAATTAAAAGAAAAGTATTTAAAATTAGGAATAGAAGAATTTTCAAAAAGATTATCTAAGTATTGTAAACTAGATTTAATAGAATTAGATGATGAAAAATGTCCAGAAAACTTAAGCCCAAAGGATATGTTAATAGTTAAAGAAAAGGAAGGTAAAAAAATTCTAAGTAAAATAAAGAGTAATAGTTATGTTATCGCTCTTGCTATTGATGGAAAGAATTTATCTTCTGAAGAATTAGCAGATACTATGAGCAAGCTAGCTGTTAGAGGGAATAGTCATATAACTTTTGTTATAGGAGGTTCTTTAGGGCTTTGTGACGAAGTATTGAAGAGAGCTGATTATAAGTTATCTTTCTCTAAGATGACTTTTCCACATCAACTTATGAGACTTATACTTTTAGAGCAAGTTTATAGAGCGTTTAGAATAAATAATAATGAACCGTATCACAAATAAGGGATAACAATTTAAGTTATAAAAGTAAGCACTTCTAAATATATTAAATATTTTTAGGAGTGTTTATTTTTTATGAAATTATATTGTGAATAAAATATAAAAAATTACGACATATACTACTATGTATTTGCGAAAAACATAGTAATATTTGGAATTGCGAAAATGATATATATTTTTCTATACCGAAAAGATATAATTGTTTGTATAACACCGAAAGGATATAATGAATTTTATAAAGCTGAAAGGAAACATTTAAATGGAATCACAACAAATAGAATTTATTAAATTAATCAATTATCCAAATTCTCAATTTTATATACCTGTATATCAGCGAAAATATAGTTGGACTGTTATTCAATGTAAAAAATTATATGATGATATAGTTAGGTTAAAGAAAAATAGCAAAAGTAAGCACTTTTTAGGAACTGTTATTTATAAAAAAGATAATTTAATTGGAACAGATGTAAGCACTTTAGAAATTGTAGATTCTCAACAAAGATTGACAACAACATCAATATTTTTAAAAGCTTTAGCCGATTATGACAAGGAAATACATAATGGTGAGGAAACAGATTTTTACAGAAAAATATATAATCAGGCATTGATTAATCCATATACAAAATCAATAACTAAAACAAAATTAACACTTTCCCAAACAGATAGAGAAGTATACAATGATTTAATTAATAATAGGGAAATTAAAGATTCAAACCATTTAATCAATATAAATTACAAATATTTTTACAATAGATTAAAAGAAGAAAGAGTTAATTGCGATGAAATATACACTTTAATGAACAGATTAATGATTATAGAGTTATCATTAGGAGAAAATGATGATGCTCAAGAAACATTTGAAAGTGTAAATTCTACAGGGTTAGGTATGGAAAGTGCTGATTTTATTAGAAACTATATCTTTTTAAATCTACCAATAAGATTACAAGAAGAAATTTATTATAATTATTGGAGTAAAATAGAAGGTTTATTTGATAACGACTCTAAATCTTTAACAGAATTTCTAAGAAATTATTTATCTATAAAGTCAAAGGAAATAATAAAAGAAACAGATGTATATGAAAAATTCAAGGATAAATTTAATAAAGAAGATTTAGTTATTATTAATTCTGAATTAGATGATATGTTAAAATATGCGAAAGCATATAAAGATATAATATGTGAAAATTTTGAGGATGATGATATAAGAAAGTATATATCTGACTTTAATAAAATTGATATAAATCCATTTAAAATAATATTAATTAAGTTAATAATAGATTATAAGTCTAAAAAACTATCTAAGTCAGATTTAATAGATATATTTAAGATAATACTTAGTTATACGATTAGAAGATTCTTTCAAGGTCAACCAACCAATGTTTATAATAAGTTATCTATAGCTTTAATAAGCCAGATAAGAGAAAAAGACTATAAACATTCAGTAGAGAGATTTTTATTAACAAGACAAGGTAATACTAAATTTATTAAGGATAATGAATTTTTACAAGGGTTTATAAGCCAGCCGCTATACAAAAAAAATAAAAATATAAGAAATTATGTAATATATGAGTTAGAAAATTATAATCAAAATGAAAAATTAAATATAGAGGCTAGTGAACTTACAATCGAACATATATTACCTCAAAACAAAAAGTTATCAAAAGAATGGATATCAGAACTAGGAGAAAACTGGAAAGAAATTCAAGATAAGTATGGTCATAGTATAGGTAATTTAACAATTACAGGATATAACTCAAGGATGAGTGATAAAGTATTTTGTGAAAAAAGGGATATGAAGAATGGATTTAAAGAATGTCCAGCAAGGTTAAATGATGGATTAAGAGAATTAGATCATTGGAATGAAGAAGCTATTATAAATAGAGCTAATGATTTATTTAGCAAAGCAAAAGAAATTTGGGATTACCCTATTACTGATATAGAGGTAGGCAATAGCTCTGCATTAACAATTAATGATAATTGGGTAAATAAAAAAATCAATAAAGTCATATTTAAAGAAAAGGAAAAAGACGTATCTAGTGTTACAGATGTATATAAATTTTTAATAGAATGTTTTTATTTAGAAAATCCAACTGAGTTTATTAGCGTATTAAACGAAACTGGATTTGGTGGAAAATCATTTGTTTCATATGAAAGTGAATCACTTAAACATCATTATTTTGAATTAAAAAATACTGGTATATATATTGGAACTAAATATAATTCTCAAATGAAAAATGAATATTTAAAGAGACTAATATTGCTTTTAAACATAAATGAAGAAGATATTGAAATTTTTGAAGTTAAAAATTAATATAATTATAAGAAAAGAGTTAATTTAATGATTTAGATTTGATTTATAAAAATCTATGTATATATAATTACAAAAAACGTGCTCCGTAGAGTACGGTACGGAGAACCGTATCACAAGTAAGTGATACGGTCTTTTTATTTGATAATTTAAAGGGAAATTAGTATTTTTGTCGAATATTTACTTATTAAAAGGCATTAATTAAATAATTTGGAGGAATATATGACAGCAGAAATTGGAATTTTAAATAGACAAGGTGTTGCTCTTGCAGCTGATAGTGCCGTAACATTTGGAGGAAGTGAAAATCCTAAAATATTAAATTCGGCAAATAAGTTATTTAACTTAGTAAAAGGTATGCCAATAGGAATTATGGTATATGGAAATGGATCATTTATGGGCTTACCATGGGAGGTTGTGATAGAAGAATATAGAAAACATATATCTCTATCAGATATTAAATTTGATACTCTTGAAGAAGCATCAAATAGTTTTATAAATTTTTTAGGAAATCCAAATAAGTTTTATAGGAATACTAATAGTGAAGCAATAATATATAATAATATGATGGTAGCTGTAAAAGAAATAACAGAAATAGCTGGAAATGAAATTTATAATATATTTGTGGATAGACATCCAACAGTTAAAGAATCAGATGATATATTTATAGAGGTCTTAAATAGAATCGTAGAAGATTCTAAAAATAGGGAATTTGTAGAAGGATTCAGTGAAGACGATATAGAATACATTAAATCACAAAGTGAAAGTGTTGTGAGAAACATAAGTGATAGGCTAGTTGTAAAATTAGATGAAGAAAATATAGAGAAATTAAAAATATTAGCAGGAAATTTAATTTGTAAAGATATATGGTTAAATCAAACAGGAATAGTTATAGCAGGATATGGAGAATCTGATTTATTACCAGTGTTACAAGAGTTTTATACTGAAGGTATAATTAATGGAAAATTAAAATATAAATTAAATAAGGTAAGTGAAATATACCAAGATGATATAGACGGACATCCAACAGCAGAAATTGTTCCATTTGCACAACAAGAAATGGTATACTCAATACTAACAGGAATAGATCAAAATCTAGAGATGTTCTTAATGCAAAATTTAGAAAATAGTTATTCTGAAATAATGAGCTATATAATTAATATGCTACAAGAAAATGGAATATCATTACTAAACAAAGAGAATAATAAAATGGAAAATGGAGTTTATATAGATAGTATTGCAGAATACCTGATTAATAATTTAAATGAATTAAAATCTAATATTACTAATAAACAAAGGGAAAAGTTTATAAATCCGATATTAGATATGGTATCATTGCTTCCCAAAGAAGAGTTAGCTATAATGGCTGAAACATTGGTGAATATAACATCTTTTAAAAGAAAATTTACATTTGATGCAGAAATAGTTGGTGGACCAATAGATGTAGCTATAATTTCTAAAAGTGACGGGTTTATATGGATTAAGAGAAAGCATTATTTTAGCAAAGAACTAAATCACTCATATTTTAATATAAATAAATAAGGAGGCATTAGTATGAATAAATATAATTTACTAGATAAAAATTATAACAATAATAATAGCAAAAATATATTTTCTAATAAAAATGATTTTTCTAAAAGTGAAAAACTATTTGTGTATAATCCGTATAAAACAAAAGATAAATTAGCTTATAATAAGCAGCATTTTTTTGAAAAAGATAATAAGAATTAAATAAGTAGATTTATAAGTTTCACAGCTAGATAAAGCATGCTTTATCTAGCTTAATTTTTGTAAAGTAGAAGGTTATATTTAAAAATATAGATTGTGTAAATGGGAATGAAAAATATAAAATAAAAATCGTGCTCCGTTGAGTACGGTACGGAGAACCGTATCACAAGTAAAGTATAACTCTCTTGTGATATACTGAAAAGATTCTAGTGATAATATTATTATCCATAAGAAAAAAGGCGTGAAGGAATGCGTGAATTTACACAATAGATAATTTTTCTAGAAATTATGCTAAATATATAACCACACCTAAGGATTTAATATATTGAAATCCTAAAGTGTGGTTATTTTTATACCATTAATCTTAAGTATATAATATAGATGTAGTAATAACGACCAATGCGGTTACTAATATAGGTATAACAACAGAGGTAATAAAAATATCTTTATAGGAATCCTTATGAGTAAGGCTACAAATAGCAAGTGTTGTTATTACTGCTCCATTATGAGGTAAGGTATCAAGTCCACCAGAAGCTAAAGAAGCTATTCTATGCATTATTTCAGGAGAAATATTAAGGGAGTGACTCATTGCTATAAAGGTAGATGATAGAGCATCTAGTGTTATAGTAAGTCCTCCAGAGGCAGATGCTGTAATACCACAAATTATGTTCACTGATAAAGCTTCTGAAATTATTGGATTAGAGGATACATTTAATATCATTGATTGCAAAGCAATAAATACAGGCAATGATTTTATAACACTTCCATACCCAACAATAGCACTAGAACTAAGCAGTGGTAAAAAGGAATTTGATATACCTTCATTAAGAACTTTATTTAAGTTAGAAATTTTCCTAAAGTTAGTTATTATTATAAATAATGTGGATATAACTATAGAGATAATTACACTCCATGTGCCAGACACATTATCTAGTGATAAGTTATATTTACTCAAATAAGAGCCATCGATTAATTGGTAAAATATTTTTGAAAAGAATAAATTACTTAAAAATATAATTAATATAGGTGTTACTGCTAAAAATATACTTGGAATATTCTTATCTTCATTAGAGCTATCCTCAATATAATGATTTCCATATCCTTCTAGATTCTCATGTGCTTTTCTAACGCGATATGTAAGCCAAGCCATACCAAGTAATAGCATTAATACACTAGCTATAATTCCTATAAGGGGTGCAGCAAAAGTATCTGTACCAAAGTACCTCATAGGAATAACATTTTGTATTTCAGGAGTACCTGGAAGAGCTGTCATTGTAAAGGTAAATGACCCTAGAGCAATAGTTCCTGGAATTAATCTCTTTGGAATATCAGATTCCTTAAATAAAACATTGGCAATAGGATATAATACGAAGGCAACTGTAAATAAAGAAACCCCTCCATATGTAAGAAGTGCACCAGCAAGTACTACTGCTAATATAGTTTTATTTTTACCTAAATTTTTAGTAATGAAATTTGCTATGGATTTAGCATAAAGAGCTTCTTCCATTAATTTAGCAAAGATTGCACCTGTTAAGAAAATAGGGAAGTAGTTCTTTACGAAATTTGCAAACCCACCCATATATACTTCAGTATAATGAACCATTAACTGTGTATTAGTATCTCCACCTATTAAAAATACTGTAAGTAAGGCAACTAAGGGAGCTGTAATAATAGTTGAATACCCTTTGTAGGCTAAGAATATTATCAAAGATAATGATAAAATTAATCCGATTATGCTTATCATATTAAAATGTCCTCTTTCAATTTAAAATTTTAAAGTAGCTTATCTTATGATACCCAAAATGATTAAATTAAAAACAAGGTAAGTTGCTCTTACTAGACAACTTATGATAAAAAATATTATATTTGTGATTTCATCTATTCTTGAGTTTCTTTCCATATACAGATATAGAGAAATTAAAAAATATACTAATATAATAGAATAAAAAGCGACATCCTTTGGGGGTGTAACGGAGAACCGTATCATAAATAAGCAAGATACATAGCCTCAGGTGTTGATATGACTTACTTAAGGCTATATTTATTAGCAAAGGTATTGTATCATAAGTAATAATGTATTTATAAAATATATTTATTATATTCCTTTTAAGTTAGCAGTTACAATTAGCTAAATTATAAGATATAATAAACTTAAAATATTAACATAACGGTATAGTATATATCTAGACTTATGTTAATTATAAGAAAAATAATCTGGAGGCAAGATAATGGATAAAAAGGATTTTTCTAATTTAGAAGACCAAATTATGTCTACAGTTAGCAATGCACTTAAAGCAATAGATTTAGCTAATTTTAAAAAGGATGTTAACGATAAAACTGAGGATACCTTAAATCAATTTAAATCAAAGCTTAATGAATATAGTGAAAAATATATGGGCTTAAATAAAAAATCTAAAAATAATATATCAACATATATTAGTAAAAGACCAGCTGGAAGTATATCGGGAATACTTTATATATTATTCGGAGCGAGTGGAAGTTTAGTTTTTGGCTCTTCAGTGTTGATATTTCTAATAGTTAATACATTCTTCAGTGGAATTATTTTAGGTAGCAACATTATTTTTGGAGTTCTATTTTTATTCCTTGCAGTAAGTGTAGGTTTATTATTAAGAGGAATAAATTTAAGAAAAAGAGTAAAACGTTTTAAGAAGTATGTAAGGTTTATTGATGACAATAGTTATTTCTTAATTAAGGACTTAGCGAAATTTGCCAAAGAAAAAGAGAGTTTTGTTGTTAAAGATCTAAGTAAAATGATTGACTTAGGTATGTTTTTAGAAGGACATATAGATGAAGAAAAAACTTACTTTATGTTAAGTGATGAAGTTTATGGTGACTATTTAAATTTAAAAAAGCAACAAATGGTTAAAGAGAGCAATAATGAAAAATTAAATGAAGAAATAGAAAATTTAGAAAAAGAAGAAATAGAATCTACAATTAAAATAGGAAGAAATTATATTGAACAAATAAAAAGTATAAGAAATGATCTTTATAAAGAAGAAATAGCTATAAAGTTAGATAAATTAGGAAACATTTCAAACCAAATCCTTATTCAAGTTGAAAAGAATCCTAAAAAGATACAAGAAGTTAATAAATTTATAAATCATTATCTTCCTATTACTATAAAATTAATTAGTTCGTACAAAGATATAAACAATCAATTAGTTCAAGGTGAGAATATAGAAAGTGCTAAAAGTGAAATTGAAAAGAGTATTGATCTTATTAATAGCGCTTTTGAAAATTTATTAGATGATTTATTTGAAGATGTTGTTTTAGATATTTCTACAGATATTTCTGTTCTTAAAACATTATTTAAACAAGAGGGATTAGCAGAAGACGATTTTAAAAAGTAAGTTTTAAATAAAAGGGAGGCATTAAAAATGAGTGATGAATTCAAAGAAGGGTCTATTGATATAAAACCAGAATTAACTTTTCAACCATTCCAAGATGAGGTGCTTAATGTAAAAGTAAAAGAGGAAAAAGTAGAAGAAAAAATAATTGATGAAATACAACTTACAGAAGAAGAAAAAAAGATGGTTGATCAATTTGTAGATAAAATAGAGATAAATGATTCAAATTCTATTTTACAATATGGGGTAGGTGCTCAAAAGAAAATTTCTGATTTTTCACAGTCAGCGCTGAATAATGTAAAAACTAAAGATTTAGGTGAAATTGGGGAAATATTATCTAGTGTAGTTCATGAATTAAAGAATTTTGAAGAATCCGAAGAGAAAAAAGGAATTTTAGGTTTCTTTAAAAAAGGTAAGGATAAGATTTCCCAAATGAAAATAAAATATGAAAATGTAGATAAGAATATTAGTAAAATGTGTAATGTTCTTGAATCGCATCAAATACAGCTTTTAAAAGATATTGCTATGCTAGATAAGATGTATGAAATAAATAAAGTATACTTTAAAGAGCTTTCTATGTATATCTTAGCTGGTAAAAAGAAACTTCAAAAACTAGAAAAGGAAGAACTTCCTAAATTGCAAGAAAAAGCAAGAAATAGTGGGAACCCTCAGGATGCTCAAGAATTGAATGATTTTGTGGCTCTTTGCAATCGTTTTGAAAAGAAAATTCACGATTTAGAATTAACTAAAATGATTTCTTTACAAATGGCTCCACAAATTCGTTTAATTCAAAATAATGATGCATTAATGTCTGAAAAAATACAATCTACAATTATAAATACTATTCCACTTTGGAAAAATCAAATGGTTTTAGCACTTGGAGTTGCTCACGCTGCTAATGCTGCAAGAGTTCAAAGAGAAGTAACAGATATGACAAATGAACTTTTACGTAAAAATGCAGAAATATTAAAAACTTCAACTATAGAAACTGCAAAAGAGTCTGAAAGAGGAATTGTTGATATTGAAACACTTAGAGCTACAAATGAGTCATTAATTTCAACTCTTGATGAAATACTTAATATACAAACAGAAGGACGTCAAAAACGTAGGGAAGCCGAAGTTGAATTAAGAAATATTGAAAATCAATTAAAAAATAAGCTTTTAGCTTTTAAATATTAGTATATATACTTCACTTATTGCTGATACGGTGAATCATATCATAAATAAGTACATTTTTTTATAGTTAGATAAAATTTAAGTATATGAAATAGGGGTTAATAAAACATAGATTGTTAGTTCAGATTCATTAGGTACATTAATAAAAGGCTTGCAATTACTTGGTTTACAAGTATTTGTGAGTCTTTTATTATAAGGTAAATTATAGATATTTTCAGATTTACTTATTAATGGGATAATAATTCTAATGTATTTATTGTCTTGAAATGCATTATTCTAAAACAGTTCAAGATAAGGAAGTATATGACTTGTAAAAATCTAGACAATAAAAATAGATCTTTGTATGTCATGAATTATAGAATGTAGGCAAAATAGTTTATCAAATATCCTATCAAACAATATGAAAAGGAAAAAATCATAGTTTTGAAATAATTAGTAAAGAAGAATACAAGACCTAGCTATAGAAATCTATCTATAAAAAATATTTCTATATAGATAGAATTTTATGGTCTTATATACTGAATGTGAATAAATCATAAATTATATGCAATATTATTTGTATTAGCTTAGAAGGTTAGAGATATGAATGAAAATAAATTTAATGGTATGGGAAAAATATACTCTAAATATCGTCCATCATATCCTTTCGACTTTATTGATTATCTTTTTACAGATGTAGGAATATCTCAAAGGAGTATTATTGCTGATATAGGCTCTGGTACTGGTATTTTAACTCGGCAACTACTTGAAAAAGGTAGTAAGGTATATGGTATTGAACCTAATGCTGATATGCGTGATATTGCTGAAACTAATTTAAATAATTTTCTTGGATTTACATCTGTTAATGGAAATGCTGAGAATACTACTATTGACGACAATAGCGTTGATTATATCACTGTTGCACAGGCTTTCCATTGGTTTGATAGGGAAAGATTTAAAAAATAGTGCCAGCGTATTTTGAAACCTGAAGAAAAAGTGATTTTGGTTTGGAATATTAGAGATAATAACAATGAATTAGTTATAGAAAACTATGAAGTTAATCGCAAATATTGCCCAAATTTCAAAGGTTTTTCTGATGGAATGTATGGTAAAACTAATAAGGACGATTTTTCAGATTTTTTTAACGGTAAATATGAAACAAAAGTTTTTCCTAACAATTTAATTTTTGATATGGATGAATTTATTGGACGAAATCTATCATCCTCATATGCCCTAAAAAGTAATGATTCACAGTATAATAACTACGTTAATGAATTAAAAAAAATTTATAAAAAATATAGCAATAACGGACAACTTATAATGCCGAATTTAACACGTAGCTATGTTGGAGATGTATAGAAAATAAGCACCATATTAAGTTTAATAAATTTGGCGGTTTAAATAGTTAATACTTAAAATAAGAATAAATAAGGGATGTAAATATAAGAGGAATATAGGATATAAAAGGGAAATAAAATCGTGCTCATTTAAAGCTGTAACGGAGCACCGCACCATAAGTAAGGGATAATAGCTTAACTGAAATCTAATATAAGAATAAGTTAATAAAAATTAGCACTAATCTTGCGAGATGGAGTGCTTTTTTTCTTTGCAATTAATTTCTATATCAAGTTCGATTACTTTAATTTCAATTTGTACGTAATTAAAAATATATTACTCTTGCTAGTTAAACTAACAATAATAACTAAAAGTAGTGTTATTAATAAAATTTAATGGTAATCAAATTCTTTACCAATGAAATTTTAAAATATTTAAATGTTATAATGGTTTAAACAAATAAACGAAAGGCAGATGAATATATTATGAAAGAGCAACACATAATTGAAGTTAACAAAGATCTTTGCATTGGGTGTGGCCTTTGTAAAAATGATTGTCCGGTAAATAATATAATTATTAAAGATAAAAAATCAGTAATAAAAAATCAAGATTGTATAAAGTGCGGTCACTGTGCAGCAATATGTCCAAAAGAAGCTATTACACTGACAGGATTTGATGAACCACCAATAGAACTTTCAAAACAACCTGTTTTAGATTCAGATGAATTATTAATGGCAATTAAATCAAGAAGAACTATCCGTAAGTTTAAAAATAAAAAATTACCTTCAGAAATTATTCAAAAAATTATTGAGGCAGGTAGATTTACACCTAGTGCTAAAAATGCACAAAATGTATCATACATTGTTTTGGGTGAGGACAAAAGTAAGTATGAGAAAATAGCAGTGAAATTTTTTAGAAGAATAAAATCAATTGTAAGCCTTTTTATGAAAAGTGCAAAAGAAGTTACGATTGATGATAACTTCTTTTTTAAACAGGCACCTATTGCAATAATGGTAGTAACTAAAGATAAGGTTAGTGGATCGCTTGCAGCATCAAATATGGCACTAATGGCAGAGTCTTGTGGATTGGGTGTACTATATAGTGGATTTTTTACAAGTGTAGTAAACCATTCACCAAAATTACGAAGACATTTAAATCTAAAACGCAATGATTATGTGGTTACAACGCTAGTTCTTGGATATCCAGATATGAAATACAGACGTACTGCACAAAAAGAAACAGCTAATGTAAGATACTTATAAGTGTGAGGAGAAGTTTATGGAAAAAGAATGTGAAGAAAGATTAAAAGAAATAACATCAAAATTTAAAATATGTCGTAAGGCAATTTCTGCTATCGGTGACGAAACAAGGCAATTGATCTTACTTACTCTATTAGAGAGTGATTTTAATGGAATTCGAGTGGGAGAAATTACAGAAAAAACTCATCTCTCACGTCCTGCTGTATCTCATCATCTTAAAATACTCAAAGAAGCAGAGATTGTGAATGTACGTCGAGAAGGAACAAAAAACTTTTATTACCTCGATTCAAAGGAATCACAATGGAAAAACCTAACAGAACTAATGAATCTTATATTTATGGGGGTACAACACATTAGTAAAGATGACACTAGAAAAGGGGAGTAAATCAAAGTTATTGTAGATATAAATAGCATCATTAACTTCTGGTTGGTATTATAAAATAAAGAATTTAAAAACAGAGGCACTATTGTCACCTTAAAGATATGATCTGTAGAGTAAGGTACAGAGAACCGTATCACAAGTAAGTGATACGGTTTTTATAATTATGGTTTTAAGACTACCTTTATACAGTTATCTAATTTACTATCAAATATATCATAGGCATGTTTACCTTCAGATAATGACAACTTATGAGTAATAATATCAGTAGGATTATATTCACCTTTTTTGATTATATCTAAAATTTTAGGCATATAAGCTTGAGCAGGGCATTGACCCATCTTTAATGTGATATTTCTAGAAAAGAAATCACCTAATGGGAACAGATTATATCTTGCACCATAAACACCAACCATCATAACAGTTCCCCCTTTTCTAACAGCTCTAGATGAAACTTCAATTGCTGACTTTGAACCTCCTTGAAGTTTTAGGAGAGTTTCAATTTTTTCAAAGTTTGACATTACACCATCCATTCCTACACAGTCTATAATAACATCCGCACCACCATGAGTAATTTCTTTTATGTACTCACCTGTATCATCATGATCTTCAAAGTTAACTGTCTCAATACCTTTGTAGGAGGCGGCATGCTTAAGTCTGTATGAAACTCTATCCACTGCAATAATTCTTCCTACATTTTTTAATATAAGCCATTTGATAACAGAAAGACCTATAGGTCCACAACCAAGTACAACAACTGTATCACCTTTTTTAACACCTGCATTATCAACACCCCAGTAAGAAGTTGGCAAAACATCCGTAAGGAAAAGTACCTGATCATCTGATAATTCTTCAGGAATTTTTATAGGACCTACATTAGCATATGGAACCCTTAAATATTCTGCTTGCCCTCCATCATATCCACCAAAAGTATCACTATAACCAAATATACCACCACATGAGCCATATTCATTAGAGTTATCACATTGACTATATAACTCATGTTCACAATAGAAACAATGTCCACAAGATATAGGAAAAGGAACAACAACTCTATCACCTTTTTTTAATTTAGTAACATCTTTACCTACTTCTTCAACTATTCCCATTGTTTCGTGACCTAAGATTGAATTTTTTTTAAGATTTGGAATCATTCCATGAATTAAATGAAGATCTGAACCGCATATAGCAGTAGATGTAACTTTAATAATAATATCATCACTTTTTTCTAGTTTGGGATCGGCTACATCACGTACATTTACATTTTTAATTCCTTCATATACAATAGCTTTCAATAATATGCCCTCCTTGATATAGCAAAATTTACGTATAATGTAGTTTTAGCTATATTAAGGCAAAATATTCTTTAGGTTGATACTGAAATATTGTATTTTGCTTGAGATATACTAAGAATAAAATATAATACTTAATATATTAATAAATATATAACTATAATGTAAAAATAACAGTATCATAAGTGATGTTAAGTCTAACTATCCATTACAACACCATACTTATTATATAGGTTAAGATATAGTTGGATTGAGGTGAAAATATTATGTAAAATAAATATAAGACGTTACAAATTGCAAAAATAATTGGCAATGTAGAAGTTACTAGAAAGTCTCATTATAGGGTAATAGATGGGAATGAACTAGTAATACATCTTAAAAAGTTGGGTTTTAGATCAGAGGTAAAATTAGTAGAGAAGATAATTGTAGAAAATACTTGATTTGAAAATATTTAACCTAAAAATTATCTCTTTTAGAAGTGTAACGGAGAACCGTATCCCAAGTAAGTGATACGGTTTTTATTTGTATATTATTTTCTAGATATATATTAGATATTGTATCTTATAAAACAAAAAATAAATATTATATAAAAGTAATATATAGTTGCTTTTATATAATATTTATTTATGAATCTTATCTAAGTTAGGGTAGTATTTATTAGACCAATTTTCAAGAGGGGATATAATTTCATAAAGCTCTTTTCCTTTATCAGTTAAGAAATATTCTACCTTAGGTGGCACTTCAGCATATACTATTTTTTCTATTAAACCATCATTCTCAAGCTCTTTAAGTTTTTCGTTTAAAACTTTTTGACTTAAACTTCCAATGGATTTTTGAAGTTCTAAAAATCTTTTAGGTCCTCTATATAAATTACATAATAAAATAGATTTCCATTTACCTTTAATAAATTCCATTGCGAAGTCTAATAAACATACAAATTCTTTGCCATTATAATAAACCATTAATTTTACCTACCTGCTAATTATTCTTAATAAAGTAATACTATAATAAATTACTTATGAATATATTATATATTATTTTTAGTTTTATAAAAATTTATTTATTTCAAAATATATTTATTTCAAAAATCTTACCTATAGGTAAGTAATCTTACTAAAAAGTGCGTACTTGTAAGGCTTCTAGATGACAAATATAATAATCACATAGGCAAAATCAATGTTTGGAGGTAAAGTTATGAAAGTAGTTGCTTTCAATGGAAGTCCTAATAAGAACGGAAATACTTATAATGCTATAAAAACTGTAGCAGCGGAATTAGAAAAAGAAGGTATAGAAGTAGAAATTGTTCATGTAGGAAATAAATTAGTACGTGGATGTCTAGCTTGTGGGGGATGTTCAAGAAATCAGAATGAAAGATGTGTCATAGAAACTGATGGAGTAAATGAATGGGTTCAAAAAATGAAAGAAGCTGATGGAATAATTTTAGGATCTCCAGTTCATTATTCAGCAATAGCAGGAACTATGAAATCATTCTTAGATCGTGCTTTTTATGTAGCTTCTTCAAATGGAGGAATGTTTAGACATAAAATAGGAGCAAGTGTAGTAGCAGTAAGAAGATCAGGAGGAATACCTGTATTTGACCAATTAAATAACTATATTAATTATTCAGAAATGATAATGCCTACATCTAATTATTGGAATGTAGCTTATGGAACTACTCCTGGAGAAGTGACTCAAGATGAAGAAGGTATGCAAATAATGAGAGTACTTGGGAAAAATATGGCTTGGATGATGAAAGTACTTGAAGCTGGAAAATCTCAAGTTAAAGAAAATGAAAAAGAAGATAAGATATTTACAAACTTTATAAGATAGATAAAAAAGATCGTATCAAATAATTGATACGGTCTTTTGGTATTTATTAATGAAAAACGGAAAGTCATTAGATTACTTAAATAAAAGTATATAAATTATAGTGAATAGTTATGCTTTATATTCTGAATGAAATATAGAATTTAGATTTTATAAACAATTATATTAAAGTTTATACTTATATTGTATAAATAGAAGAATTTGTTTTGCTGTAAAATACAGCTTCCTACGAGAATTTAATCTTAACATAGAAAGCCATTTTTACAGTATCTTTTGATTAATGCTCGGAGTTATGCTCAGCAGCTTCTGCATCTGCTTTAGTTTTATGAACAGTACCATGTGGATGCTCAGGTGGGGCATAGATAGCATACAATTTAAGTGGTTTATCACCCGTATTGATTACATTGTGCCATTTACCAGCAGGTATCATGATGGCATAATCATCATGAACTTCTCTTTCAAAGTCCAATTTATCTTTATTCTCACCCATTTTAACAAGACCTTGACCTTCTTCAATACGTATGAATTGGTCACCTGTTGGGTGGACTTCCAAACCTATGTCATCCCCAACATCGATGCTCATTAAGGTAACTTGCAGATTGTTTCCTGTCCATAAAGCGGTACGAAAAGTATTGTTTTGCTTAGTAGCTTCATCAATATTAACTGTAAATGGCTCTGCTCCATAATCCTTCAATTTAGTAGTTTGTCTCTTAAAGTATGAGTTATATATTGGTGTGTTAGTCCAGAAGGGGTATGGATACATTGGAGCATTAACCCAGTAATGGTATGTATATCCTCTATAAATATTATACATTGGTGTATTAATCCAGTAAGAATAGGTATATGGTTCACAAACATTAAACATATTTCTCATTCCTTTCATAGACTTTATAATATTTTATGATATATGTTTAGAGAAGGTGCTTATCCCACAAGAAAGTTGTATTTTCATTTAGTTGTATTGAAGTTAATGAATTTAAAGGTGACAATATAAATGAGAAAATAAAGAAAAATTTGTTTCGTAGAGTAAAGTACAGAGAAGTGCATTAGAAGTAAGATATAGTGGAATTTAGTATAATAATAATTATATTATTAATTCATAGGGTAGTGTTATTTATATATGGTAAGTTATACTTCTATATAGCAAAATAGTTGATAGTAGAAGGCTTTTTAGTATTGTAATATTTTATTAGATATTAGAGTATTAATAAAAAGTTTTTATGATAATCAAATTAATTAAAATAAGCATTAATACAAATAATGATAAAAATGAATTTTTTTAAATTTTTTCATTGTTATATACTCCTTTAACTATTAAACTCGAACCTAGCTTACAAAAATTAAAAATAGGGATTATTAGGATTTTAGATAATAATAAAATTATAATTGTAAGGTTTTTCAATATTATAAGGAATAATATTTAACACAATGGTAAATATATAACTATAATGTAAAAATAATAAATATTTATTATTAAAAATGAACTATTTAATAAATACTGAAGATTTATTTGTAGAGATTTAATAACAAAAAGTAATTATAAAATTTTATTAAAGGAGTGGCTTATATGGCACATGATAATAATGAAAAAAAAGGAAATAATAATAGTTTATTAAGATGGATAGGAAGATTTATATTAGTCGCAGTTATTCTAATGATAACATCATTTGTAACTCCAGGATTTTCAATCAATGGAATATGGTCATTTTTAATAGCTGCAGTTGTTATATCTGGATTAGATTATTTAGCAGAATTACTTATGGGAGTTGACGCATCTCCTTTTGGAAAAGGAATAAAAGGGTTTATAATTGCAGCTATAATAATATATTTAGCACAATTTTTAGTACCTGATATGGGTGTAACTATTATAGGCGCAATACTTGCAGCTATAGTTATTGGAGTTTTAGATGCAATATTCCCTGCTAGAGCTATGTAATTTAAAATACATTTAAAAAATTATACTAAAGTAGTAATTTAACCAATAGTTTTATTTAAGGTTATTACAAAAACCCGTATCACAACGAAGTGATACGGTTTTTTATATATAATAAATATTAAAAAATATAGGATTTTGTCAACTTAGTAAATAAAAAAATTCTATTAGATTTTTAAGGATAAAATTCAAAATTAATATATTAATTTTGAATTTAGTTCAATTGGATGAAAGAGCAATTATAGATATTTTGAAGTAGTTAGATAAGGCATTTAATACGTAGTTATGTTGCTAAGAGACAGATAAATGTAAATATAGAAGGTGATATTTTTCATTGGTTTAAAAAGGTATGTAAGTGAGATAAATAACAAACTAAATAAAAATAAGATCCGTAGAGTAAGTTTCTGATAACAGCATTATAGATAAATGATATTCTTAGAATAAAAGAGGCTTAAACTAATCTGTGTATATGGATATGTTTATGCCTCAATGGATTATTTATATAAAAAAACATTTAAATTATCTTTATTATCAAGTGTGGCAAGTAAAACATTTTTTACATCGACTTGATATAAACTTTCTAATTTGGAAACGACCCAGTTCTCATCTTTATTAAGCATTTTTAGCTGTTCAAAGTTAATTTTACCATCTTTAATAATTGTTCTTGGAAAACCAAAAGGTTCCACTTTAATAGACAAATGTGAAGGTGTAATGGGCTCATATTCTGGATGTAAAAAAATAGAAATTTTACCATTAGGCTCTAATGTTGCTAATGCTACTTTCTTCAGATCTTCTACCTTTTTTTCACGTAATTCTTCTAATAATATATCGATTGATATTCGTGCTTTTTTTAGCCCGTTATAAAGGATTTCACCATTTTGAATAAGCGTGATTGGTGGATTATTAATAATTTTTCCAAGGTACGGAAATTTAAGAACTATGAATACTCCCAAAATATATAGAACAACTAATACAAGTGTTGTAATGATGGAGCCTTCTAGTCCAAGCTTTTCATCAGACAATGGATGAGCAATAATATTACCGATTACTAAAGTAATAGCAAAATCAATTAGTCTTAATTGAGAAATGGAACGATGCCCTAATAACTTTGCAATTGCTAGCAAAAAGAAAAAAGCAATAATAGCACGAAGTATCCAGTCAATGGTGCTAAGTGTTTCTTGACCATTTAAAAAGTTCATATAAAATATCTCCTTTGCCTAAAATATTTAATACTTATGTTATTTTAACCAATAACTTATAAAAAATTAGAATATATAGACTAATTCCAAAGCACCTTTCTGACGAAATAAAGTGGAATGATGATGTTTCAATATATAAGAGGATAATATTTTTTGAATAGAATCTTTTATTTTAACTTGAGTATTATGATTAATAATAATCTAACTATTAATACATATTAATGGAATCTAAAAAAGTAAGAAGTATCAAGAGTGAAGGGAAAATTGTTTACTAAAAAACGAAAAATTATAGTGGTGTGTAAAGGAGGGAATTATGTAAAATTAACGAGAAATAGGAACGAAATTGACAAATGCTCATATATATTATATCAAGAGATTTCTTATAAGAGTCTTTTAATATAATATAATATAATAGGAGAGAGAAAGAATGAGTTTTCAAAATAATAGATGCAGAAGAGATAATGATAATAGAGGTAACAGCTTTAAATGTATGAGATATCATAATGAAGATGAATGTAGACATATGAATTGTCATAGAGATAATTGCTGTAAATGTCATAATGAAGATGAATGTAAACATATGAATTGGCATAAATGTAATTGCTGTAATTGTCATGAAGAAGACGAAATGCAGACGCATGTTCATGAATACTCAGAAAGTGTTAAATTAGCTGAAGAAGGCGATGACAGACATAATCATAGAGTTGCTGGTGTTACAGGAGAAGCTATTCCAATAAATGGTGGGACAAACCATGTTCATAGAATCAGAAATGACAATACAGACTTTTTAGATCATTTCCATCAAATACGCGTTACAACTGGTCCAGCAATTCCAATACCAGGAACTAATAAACATGTTCATTTAGTATCTGGACAAACTACTGTTGTTGATGGCCATTTTCATATGTTCCTTTTCACTACCCAAATTCAAGCACCTTTAGTATAAATTCTATAAAAATAGATAAAAATTTACTGTGATTAAAAATATAATTGCATAAAAAAGAGAATTAAGTTTAATAGGGTCTATAAAATATATTTTATAGACCTCTTTACATATATTCTATATTTTTCATAAATCAAAGGTAAGCTCCTATATTTTAATTACTTTAATTATTTAGAAAATAATTTGATTATGCCATAAGAAAGTATATTTAGAAATTGTGTTTTTATTTTGGAGTGAGGCGGAAAATTCTATCATCATTTATATCAGGATTCCCTCTACCGTCTTTATTACTTGTTGCAAGGTAAATTGAACCATCTTTTCCTTGGACAACTTCACGCAAACGTCCATATTCATTTTTTAGCCATGATTCTACATTCTTAACTACTGTTCCCTTTCCATTTAGCGAAATACCAAGCAACTGTTGTCCACGTAAAGTAGCAACGAGTAATTCTCCTTCCCATGGTCCTTGATTTACGAAGGTGATACCAGATGGAGCCCATGTAACTTCACCGCTATGTATCAAAGGTTTTTGTGTTATAACTTCTGTAGATTCTTCATCTCCTTGAACGATAGGCCACCCATAATTGGTTCCTGGTTGTATTATGTTTATTTCGTCGTGCGCTGATTGCCCATGCTCTGATGCATACAATACATTTTTTGAATTCCATGCTAAGCCTTGAGGGTTTCTATGACCTAAGCTATAAATAGGAGAGTTAATAATTGGATTACCTTTAGGAATACTTCCGTCTAATTCTACTCGAAGTATCTTTCCAGCGGTGCTTGTAGGGTCTTGTGCTAATGCAGGATTTCCGGCATCTCCTGTTGTTATATATAATTTTTGGTCTGGTCCTATCTTTATTCTTCCTCCATTATGGATACTTCCTCCAGGGATTTTATCCAGTATAATCTGGTCAATGGATGCTATATTATTGTTTTCAACTAACCTAACTATACGATTATAGATTTGATTAGCTTCTAGATATGAATGCATAACATAAATATAATGGTTATTTGAAAAGTTTGGATCTAGGGCAATACCCATTAATCCTCCTTCTCCTTGACTTACAAAGGGAGAACTAAATGTGATGAGTGGCTGTGGATTAAGTTTCCCATTTTCAATAATTCTAATAGCACCAGATCTTTCTGTAAAATATATGTTACCTTCATTGCTTATATCTATAGCCCAAGGTACATATAAATTTTCAGCGATAACTTCAATTTCATAAGGAATTTGTCTTGATGCTATTGACTTTATTTTTATATTGTTTTTATTATGATTACGAAATATTGTATTATATAAAACACTAAAAATCTTATTTTTCATATTGATATCCTCCAAATTATTTATCTAAAAATCACATTGTTATTTTAAGGTGAAAATTACAATCCTAATAAATAGAAATTATAATAGAATACTTAGTGAATCTAAGTTGTACTAGTAAAATTATTTCTATTAGTTAAGTAATTCTATGTTTAATTATATTAATTTGAGATTTAAAGTATTAATCATTTGATACTTATCAGAAAATATTAAAATAGACAGTATTAAGTGATAAAAACATAATTATATTAGCAAGGATAAATACTAACTTTGAGCCTAGTCGGTATGAAGATTTGTCAATATGAGAAGACTATGATATTATATAGCCTATGAGTAAAAATATTAACTATATTGAACGGAGGAAATAGTATTATGGAAACTTTACCAAATTGCCCAAAATGTAATTCAGAATATGTATATGAAGATGGAAATCTTTTAGTTTGCCCAGAGTGTGCATATGAATGGAATCCAACTGAGTCAGTTGAAGAAGAAGTTGTAATAAAAGACGTAAATGGAAACGTATTAAAAGATGGAGATGCTGTAACAGTAGTTAAAGACCTTAAAGTTAAGGGAAGTTCATCTTCTATAAAAATAGGAACAAAGGTAAAGAGTATACGTTTAGTTCCAGATGCAGCTGATGGACACGATATAGAGTGTAAAATAGATGGTTTTGGAGCTATGAAATTAAAGTCTAGTGTTGTTAAAAAAGCATAGTATATAGGTTCTAAACACAAAAAAGCTAGGTAAAATACCTAGTCTTTTTTTGCGTTAGAATAAATGATATAAAGTAGTATAAAAGTAAACATTTATGAGATATAAAAAAGGTTAAATACACATTATTGATAAATGATATGTGTTTAACCCTCTTCATATACTTAGCCTTAGAAGTTCTCAGCTTTTATTTCATAATATCCTTGTGGATGCTTGCAAGCTGGACAAACTTGTGGAGCTTCTGTTCCTGAATGAACATATCCACATACTGTACATATCCATTCTTTAACTTCAGGTTTTTCGAAAACTTTGTTTTCTTCTATGTTTTTAGCTAATCTTAAGAATCTATCTCTATGATGAGCTTCTATTGTGTGAATATGAGTGAAAGAAGCAGCTATTTCTTCAAATCCTTCTTCTCTAGCATCTGCAGCGAATTTTAGGTAAAGAGTATCTTCTTCATTTTCACCAGCTGCTGCTGTTTTTAAGTTTTCTAAAGTACTAGACATACCTACCCCATAAGAACCTGTTACTTGAACATCCTCTTTAGTGAAATCATTTAATAAGTATCTAAAGAATATTTTTCCATGCATTTCTTCGTTTTGAGCAGTTTCATCAAATATATCTCCAATTTGAGCAAATCCTTCTTTTCTAGCTATTTTAGCATAGAATTGGTATTTGTTCTTAGCCATTGATTCTCCTGCAAATGCATTCATTAAATTTTGTGCTGTTTTAGTTCCTTTTAAAGATTTCATCTTTAATTCATCTCCCTAAGTATAAATTATATTTTAAATACTTTAATATAAATACCAACTTAAAATTAATCTAAACAAAATAATTAGAAATCTTATATTTTCGTAATTTTAAGAATAATAGAATAAAAATGAATAGTTGCTATATTACTTGATGAATAATTAATAAGCTAAAGAATATGATAAAAGGTAAATTAATTATAAATATAGAAAATATAAAGGATAGAAAAATTAAATATTTGATAAAGTTGACAGAATTTATTTGAACAAATAAGTGTTATAGGGAATTTATAAAAAAGGGGGATTAGATATGAGAAAGTTTATAAGTATTTTATCAACAGGAATAATTGCAATGGGGGTATTGTCAGGTTGTTCATCTATTGATAAAGAAAAATCAGAAAGTATTAAAGACGAAACATTTAAGAAGGTTGTAAAAGTGGTATCTCCAGATGGATTACCAACAATAGCAATAGCTAAATTAATAAAAGAGAAATCAGAAATAAAGTCAAATTATGAAATTGAATATACGATAGAAAAGACATCAGAAACCCTTTCAACAACAGTTATGAAAGAAGAACCAGATATAGCTATAGTACCATCTAATATGGCATCTATAGTTTATAACAAAACAAAGAATTACCAAATAGCAGGAACAACAGGGTTTGGTTCATCTTACATAGTTTCAACAGAAGATATAAATAATTATGAAGACTTAAAAGGAAAAAATATTATGAACATAGGTAAGGGTTTAACACCAGACATAACAGCACAATATATAATATCTGAAAAGGGATTAAATACTGAAAGTGATGTTAATTTTAGCTATGTAAATTCACCAAGTGAATTAGTACCAATGATAGTGTCTGGTAAAGAAAATACAGCAATAGTACCAGAACCAGCTCTTAGTGCCCTCATGACTAAAAAAGAAAATGTGAAAATATTTAAAGGCTTAAATGATGAATATAAAGAAATAGCAGATTCAGAATATGGATATCCTCAAGCAACTATTATAGTTAAGAATAGTTTTTTAGAAGAAAATAAAGATTTTACTAATAAATTTTTAGATAATGTTAAAGAAGGGATAGAATGGGCAAATGAAAACCCATCAGAACTTGCTACATACTGTAAAGAAATAGAAGTTTCAACAGAGAAACCTATAATTGTAAAATCTATTGAAAGAGCAAATCTTAAATTCGTACCTATAGAAGATAGCAAGGATATATACAAAAACTATTATAAAAAGCTATTCGACTCAAATCCAAAGTCACTAGGAGGAAATATACCAGATGAAGGAATTTTTATGGAAAGATAGATTACAGATACTTGCATCTTGTATATTATTAATTATAATTTGGGAAATATTAGCGACACTTATAGATAATCCGATATATTTACCTACAGTAGAAGTGGTTCTAGCTAATATTCTAATTATATTTAAAAGTGAAGATTTTTTTATAAATGTGCTTAGCTCTGCTTACAGGACAATAGTAAGTTTTTTATTAGCTTTAATAAGTTCAATATTTTTAGGTATAGTTTCTTCAGGAAGTAGTTTATTTAGAAACATACTAAAACCCGTAAATGCTTTATCAACATCTATCCCAACTATGGTTTTAGTAGTATTGGCTCTTATATGGTTTGATAAGGACAACGCACCTTTTATAGTTGGGATATTTATAGTTTTCCCCATATTATATGAAGGTGTATTAAGTTCTATTTTAGGAGTTGATAAAAACATAATAGAGATGACAAATATCTATAAGGTAAAAAAAATAGACAAACTTAAATATATCTACTTTCCATTAATAAAGTTTCAAGTTACTAATTTATTAGTGTCTACATTTTCATTGGCTTTTAAAGTGGTTATAGCAGGAGAGGTTCACGGGCAACCAAAGTATGGAATAGGAACAGTAATTCAATATGAAAAAATGAATTTTAATACAGAAGCTATATTTGCATGGATAATAATCATAGCAATGATTTCATTTGCTTTAGATATACTTAATAAGTTTATAACTAAAAAGTCCTTTAAATGGAGAGTGTAGTATGGATATAAAGATAAAAAATTTATATAAGAAATATGATGATAAGGTTATATTTAAAGACTTTAATATTATATTTAAGGAAAATAGAGTAAATACTATATTAGGGAAATCAGGATGCGGAAAAACTACATTACTAAAAATAATTAGCAATATAGTAGAAAAAGATAGCGGAAAAATAGAAGGTATAAATACAAATAGTATAAGTTACATATTTCAAGAGGATAGGCTTGTAGAATGGTTAACAGTAAAGGAAAATCTGAAGTTAATATTAAAAAATGACTATAAAAAAGGTGAGTTAGACAAAATTTGCAAAAAATACTTAAACTTGGTGGGAGTACAGGATTTTGAAAACTATTATCCTCAAAGTTTAAGCGGTGGAATCAGACAAAGGGTAAATATCGCTAGAGCATTTGCTAAACCATCAAAACTTATAATAATGGATGAACCTTTTAAATCGATAGATATAAAAAATAAAAATGACATTATGAAGGCTTTCAAAAATGTTTTGAGAGAAGAAACTAGAACAGTTTTATTTGTAACACATGATATAGATGAAGCCTTATATTTTACGGGGAAAATATATATACTAGGAGGGGATCCATTAATTATAAAAGCAACATTTAACTCAAATCAGATAGAAGATAAAAAACAGATAATAAATTTAATATAATTAATAATTTTTTAGTATTTACGAGGTATATAAAAATAATTTAATTTAAAGATGAACTAATTTAAAAATTAGTTCATCTTTTTTTGTAATTAATAAACATTATAAAGTAAAATACTATAGAGTAGTATTACATATAAAAGAGAAGAGGGAAATTATGAAAATATTAATAGATGGTGATGGATGCCCAGTTGTAGATATAACAATAAAAGTAGCTAAAAAATTTAATATAGAAGTATTAATAATGTGTGATACATCACATAACTTTGATAAGTATAATGTAGAAACTATAGTCTTATCAAAAGGAAGGGATTCCGTAGATTTTTCTTTGGTTAATAAAGTAAATAAGGGTGATATAATAGTAACTCAAGATTACGGTTTAGCTGCAATGGCACTTTCAAAGGGAGGATACCCAATAAATCAAAATGGAAGAGTATATACAAATGAAAATATAGACCAATTACTATTTACAAGACATATATCAAAAAAACTAAGAAGCTCAGGTGCTCGAGTAAAGGGTCCATCAAAAAGGAAGAAAGAAGATAATATAAGATTTGAAAAGTATTTACAAGAATTATGTAAGGAATTATTATAAAGATTGTTAACTATAAATCCGTTATCTTTAAAATTTATATTATTAACAAATAGTATGAATATTTAATATTATTAGTAATATAAAGCAATAGTATTAAGAAGTTTATTAAAAATAAAAAGGGATAGATTTTAAATATCTATTTTTTTTTGTAGAATAATATATATTGTCAGGCAAAACTTTTACAATAAATTTAAATTCTTACAAATCTGTTATATAAGATAAAGAAGAATGTAAGGATATATTGTGTCAAAGTATGGTAAAATAGCCTTATTATCAGAAATATAAAAGGAGGAGATTATAATTATAAATAAAGTAAAATTAAAAAATATATTAAAGTATTTAATAGCATTAGTAATATTTGTTATAGTTATGAAAGAGTTTATCAGTGTAGTTTCTTCATTTAATATGAATACATTTAAACTATATGCAGATAAGTTAACGCTTATAAACTCAATAACAATAATACTTTTAGGAATTATTTCATATCTTCCTTTAAGTCTTTACGATTTTGTACTAAAAAGAAGAGTGAATATCAACTTAGATAACAGGGAGTTATATAAATTCTCATGGATAGCTAGTTCAATTGCTAGTATAGCTGGATTTGGAGGAAGTACAGCCATAGCATTAAAGAGTAATTTTTATGGTAATTATGTGAAGGACAAAAAGTTACTTGTAAAAGAGATATCAAAAATAGTAGCTTTAAATTTAACTGGTTTTTCGATGGTAAGTTTCATATATGCCATCACTAATTTTGAGTCATTAAAGTTAAATGATTGGACAAGCATATTAACTTTAATAATAAGTATATATTTCCCGGCAATATCAATATACTTCATATATAAGTTTATTAAGGGAAATGATGAAGATAGAAAAGATATTAAAGATGCGGTAACTATAATGGGAATATCAGCATTAGAATGGTTAACAACTATAGTTTTAATATACTCTATCATGTTAGTACTAGATGCAAATATATCATTTATGAAATTATTCCCGGTATTTGTACTAGCAATTATAGTGGCTATTGTAAGTTTATCACCAGGAGGACTTGGTTCTTTTGATTTGACAATGATACTAGGATTACAAGCTTTAAATGTTCCATCAGAGAAAGTTTTATTAGCTATATTCCTATATAGAATTTCTTATTATATAGTTCCATTAATTATAGGATTAATTTTATATGGAAATGTAATGTGGAAGACTGTAGATGATGATATAAGAGATATAGTAATGACTATACTATCAAAAATGGCTCATATAGGTATAGTACTTATTGTACTATTAACAGGAAGTATTCTGTTAATATCAGAAGCTATTCCTGAAGTTATAAATAAAATAAATATAATAAGTAGAGTCTCACATCTATCAATAATATATATACCAGATAAATTTGCCATAGTATTAGGATTTTTACTTATAGCTATGTCTAGATTATTAATTTATAAATCAAAAAATATTTATAAATTAACTTTAATAATAGTTGCCTTATGTATTGGGGTGACTTTCGCACAAGGAACGGACTATGGTAGAGCATTGTATTTAGTAATAGTAGGTCTTATAATTTGGCTTGGTAAAAAACAATTTTATAGAGAAAGTTTTGTAATGCGTTGGGGAATATTTATACAAGATGTAATAATATTGCTATCTTTCTTAATACTATATCTATATACTTTCTACGCAAGCGTTCATGGAAAAGTAGGAAAGATACCTTTTACTCAATATCAAATACAATTTTCAAATGCATCATCAAATGTAATGTTTTTAAGTATAGCTGGATTTATAATAGCCATATTATTCTTATGTATTATATATTATAAGAATGGTAAAAATGAATTCCCTAAGATGAAATTAGAAGAATGTAAAGATGATGTAGAAAATATACTAAATAAATTTGGCGGGACATCTATAATACACTTTATATATTTAAATGATAAGTATGTTTATATAAATAAAGATAAGGATGTTTTAATACAATATCAAACTTATGCTAATAAGATATTTATATTAGGAAATCCAGTAGGGAATGATGAAAATATATTTAATACTATTCAGGAATTCTATGAGTTAGCTGATAAATATGGATATATACCAACATTCTGTGCTATAGATGATAAATTAATTCCATACCTTCATGAAACAGGATATGAGTTCTTTAAATTAGGAGAAGAGGCAGCTGTAGATTTAAATAAATTTACATTAGAAGGAAGAAAAATGAAGAGTGTAAGAAATGCTATATCAAGAGTTAGCAAAGAAGAATATACATTTGAAGTTGTAAAGCCTCCTTTCAGTGATGAATTTATGGATAGTATAAAAGCTGTATCTGATGAATGGCTATGTGGAAGACAAGAAAAAGGATTCTCAATAGGATTTTTCGATGTAGAGTATTTAAGTAGAAATCCAATATCTATAGTTAAAAATAAAGATGGTGAAATAAAGGGATTTGCTAACTTTATGCCGATGTATGATGGTCATAAAACTTTATCGATAGACTTAATGCGTTTTTCACATGAAACTTGTAATGGAATAATGGACTTCATGTTCGTTAATCTATTTGAGTGGGGAAAAGAAAATGGATACTCAAGATTTAATATGGGTATGGCTCCATTATCAAATGTAGGTATATCAAAGTATGCATTTCTAGGTGAGAAGATAGCTGCCAAGGTATATTCACATGGACATAAATTCTATTCATTCCAAGGTCTAAAGAAGTTCAAAGAAAAATACTGTGATTCTTGGGATGGAAGATATATGGCTTATAAAAGAAAAACATCATTAATAACTACAATGATTCAAGTTATTTTGTTAGTTTCGAAACCTATAGAGAAGGTAGATTAAACTTATAAATATATAAAGTAAATATAATAATAAAATGATAGTCTATGAGATTAAATCAATCATCAATAGACTATCATTTTTTGTTTATGAGATATAATAATAAAAAACACTAATTATTTAAATAGTTAATTTAAAATAATAGAATTTATATAAATTCATTTTGGATATAAATATAAGTAAAAGTGCATTAAAAAAGGTGGTGAAGTTATGCAAGTATTTGCGATAGGTCACTCTAATTATCCAATTGAAAAGCTTATAGATATGTTAAATCAATACAATATAAATTGTGTTGTAGATATTAGAGAAACTCCATATTCTAGGTATAATATTCAATACAATAGAGAAGATTTTTGTAAAACTTTAAGAAAAGAAGGATTTATATATATATACATGGGAAAAGAATTTGGAGCTAGGAGAGGATCAAAAGAATCTTATAATAGAGAAGGATTTGCTGATTTTGAGAAAGTAAGCAAAGAAGATATATTTAAAAAGGGGATAGAGAGAATAAAAGATGGGTGTAAAAAAGGATATAAAATTGCTCTTTTAGGGGCAATGCAAGATCCAATCAGATGTCATAGGAGTATATTAGTTGGAAGAAGATTAAATGAAAATGGAATAAATGTGAAGTATATACTACACGAAGGAGATGTGGCCGAACAAGAGGATATAGAAAATCAACTTTTAGATAAATATTTTAGTGAAAGAAATCAAATAACCATAGATAGTTTAATTGGTAATAGCATGTCTAAAGAGGACATGATAAATGAAGCATATAGGCTAGCAAATAAAGAAATTGGATATAGAACGGAAGGTATATCTAAATAAACAATAAAACCATAATAATGTATATAGAATTATTTTTTTTAAAAAAGTAAAAAAATAGATTTTATCAATAGGAATAATCTTTAAACACCTTAAATTCCTATTGATAGAATCTATGGAATGTAAATAATTACATATATTTTATATAAACGTATTATATATTATTTTGATGATAATTTACTAAGCATATCTGATGTCATCTTACTTAAATTATGTTCGAACTTAAATCCCCATTCTGCTACTGCACAAGATGAATCTATAGAATTAGGCCAAGATTCTGCAATAGATTGACGTATAGGGTCTACATTATAGCTAAGCTCAAATTCTGGTATATGTTTCTGAATTTCAGATCCGACTTCTTCAGGAGCAAAGTTCATAGCGGTTATATTAAATGCATTTCTATGAACTTATTCATTATAAGGATTTTTAAAATATAAATTTATAAAATATTTATAGAAAAACTAAATTTGTTATAAAAGGTAAATTTTTTATAAAAAATATTTTGTATTATGGACAGCTATACAAAAATATAGTACATTGTATACATAGGCAACAAGAAATGACATAAGATGATATATGCATTAGGAACGGACATAAAAAATTGACATTTAAGAATTTGACATAAAAGGAGGAGCTATACTTAATGCTCCTTCTAAATATAGAATTATAACTATAAAAATACTAACCCCCCTTAAATAGTATTTGATAAAAATTTTAATAGCCCTTTAAAAAGACTGTAACGGAAACAGTCTTTTTTTGTTATAAAAATTATATTTTCTTAAGATATAAGTTTAATTGATAAAGAGATTTTTATATCCTAAATTGTTAATTTACATAAGGAAAATTACCTATGGTTCACTAAGTAACTGGAAGTAAGCCTCTCTCTTTTGCACCTAAGTAATAACTTGCCTCTAGATTTGCTAGCTAGTTTATGTTAGTATGGTTAAAATGCATTTTTGATATTCCTTTTGTTGATTTTAATTGATTAACTAAGCTTATCATAAGCGTCTTTTTTGATTATTAATATGTTATAGAATTGTATTAAGGTATTATATTAACATATAATTTCGTTAATGGATATATCAAAAATGATGGTGTTGTAACTTTGAATAATAAACTACTTTATAAGCATTGTGGAATATGATAATGCAGATAATTACTTAATAAAATTTTTATAAAATATAGATTATAATATATATTGGAATTTAGTTATATAGAATAAGAGATGAACCTTAAGCTAAAGGATATTAGTTTATATAATCTACTGTAAACTTAATATCTAAAATTACTACAGAATTAATTGATAAAGCTCAATTAAAGAACATGGACAAGTTAGTTAATATGTTAGAAGGTGATTATGCTCAAAGTTGTTTGATACAACTAGAAAATAGCTGAATGACTTAAGATTATAGTAAAAATAAAACACCTGGAAACTATGAAGTATAGAATAAACCTATATAGGGTAGCTTTTAGATGTTTTTTATATGCATCAAAAGGAGAATGACATAATGGTCTATAAAAAGAAGAAAAAAAGAGTGATGAAGAAGAATGTTAAATATTCTATTATAGGCGTAGCGGCTATATTAGGTATAGGTTTAGTAGCCATATTGGGGAAGCATACAATGTCTGGAAATAAAGGGGATGAATTAATATCTAAAGAAAATTTAAACTCAAATGATCCAACTATAATTAGTTTAGTAGAAGAATCAAATGAATATCCAAAAGTAAAAAAGATATTAAATAATATAGATTTATATCCTAAGGATTTATTAGATTTAGCAGCTAAAAAGCCTGAAACTATAGATTTTGTTTTAGATTATATCTATAATGATTCAAAAACAAGTAAAAAAATATCTGTAAAAGATGATTACAAAAAAGGTGAAATACCACTTTTCCTTCAATGGGACGAAAGATGGGGATACGATAAATATGGTTCAAACTTTATTGCAATTGATGGATGTGGACCAACTTCTTTAGCAATGGTTGCGGTAGGTCTTACAGGAAATACAAACATAAATCCAAAGGCAGTTTCAGATTTTGCTTATAATAGCGGGTACTATGTAGAGGGCATAGGCTCTAAGTGGAGTTTAATGACTGATGGAGCAAGCAACTTTGGACTAAAGGGCAAAGAAATACCTTTAAGTAAAGAAGTAATTATATCTACTCTTAAAAAAGGAGAGCCAATAATAGCAACTATGGGTCCAGGAACATTTACAACTCAAGGACATTATATAGTCTTAACTGGCGTAGATAAAGATGGAAATATAATAGTGAATGACCCTGATAGTAAAGAAAAAAGCAATAAAACTTGGGATATAGATATTTTCATGAAGGAAACTAAGGATTTATGGAAGTTTAGTGTAGCTTAAAACTAATAAAAATTTATAAAATTTAAATGAATTGTTTTGGATGATGAGTTAATTATTTTCAAAACAGTTCATTTTTTCATAACTTCATTTGATGTTTTTCTACTAGAGTTACTATAGCTAATTTATGTTAATATAATTAAAATACATTTTTGACCATCCTTTTGTTGATCTTAGTCGGTTACCTAAGTGCATCATAAGTGTCTTTTTTATTTATATATTTATCTGATTTAATTATACGATTCAGGTACTATAAAAAACTTCAATGAGATAATATTACAATTATTATAGATAAAAAAATACGCCAAAATAAAATTTAAGTCATTTTGACGTATTATCTATGAATTGAATAATATAATATTAATTCATAGATTGATACCTAAGATATATAATATTTTTAAGATTTTATATTTATTTTATTTTTTCTTTATCCCATATAAATAATTTATCAGGATTATTTAAAGCTCCAAATATGTTCTTTTTTGAACCTGGCATTTCTTTATTTAATCTTTGGACAAGTTCTTTTATATTTTGTCTATTAGTATGACCATCGGCAGGGCAAGGATTCTCTATAACTGGATAGTTATATTCTCTTGTGGCCTTTTTTGTCATATATTCTTCTATATAAATCATAGGTCTTATTATTGTTAAATCTTGTTTATCCATAACCGTCTTTGGAGAAAAACAGTTAACTCTTCCTTCATATAGCATAGACATTAAAAATGTCTCTATTGCATCATCTTTATGGTGCCCAAGCGCAACCTTAGTACATCCTAGTTCTTTAGCAGTACCATTTAGCGCACCACGTCTTAAGTTGGCACATAATGAACATGGATTTTTCTCTTTTCTTATATCAAATACAATTTCTTTTATATTAGTTTGAACTTCATGAAATTCTACATCTAAATCTTCACAAAGTTTGTATAATGGTGAATTGTCTACACCACCAGGGTTTAGCGTTATTGCAATCAATTCAAACTTTTGAGGTGAGAATCTTTGATAGTTTTTCAGTATGTGAAGTAATGTTAAACTATCTTTTCCTCCAGAAAGTCCTACTGCTATTTTATCGTTATCTTGTATCATATCAAAATCTTGTATAGCCTGACGAGCTTTACTAAGAAGTTTTTGCATAGTCATATTTGTGTCCTCCATCAAAATTTAATAAACTTAAGATTTCTTAAGAATTACTTATAAGTTATTTAAAATCTATCTTTTAAAATAAACCTATGAAAATTCACTACAATTTCATTGAAAATGTAGTAGTTAAGGTTAAAAGGAGAAGATAGATTATGAAACAATTTAGGGTTATAGTACCCATTATAATAATAGTAGCAGTTACAATTATTTTAGTAAAAATATTAATGCCAGGAAAAACATCAACACAAGAAAAAATATTAAATAAAAGTAACTCAAATATTATAACAAACACGCTATTAGTAAACAATGATAATAAGTTAGATGAAAACTATAAACCATATAAAAGTGATGTGCCAAACATTCCTTTTATCGATAATGCAACTAATGAAGAAAAACAAATGGAAGAGGTTGCGTCAAAAGCAGTAGAGGAGTTATTTAAGCAAGCAAAAGAAGAAGGAATTAATTTTTTAGGTACATCAGCGTATAGATCTTATGCAACTCAAAAAGATATATATACTAAAAAGGTTATTTCGGATGGACTAACAAAGGCTAATGAATATGTGGCTAAGCCAGGTAGTAGTGAACATCAAACTGGATTATGTATAGACGTGACTAATGAAGATAGATGGTTTGTAGGTAGTACGAAAGAAGCTATATGGTTAGCAGAGAATGCTCATAAATTCGGGTTTATATTAAGATACCCATTAGGAAAAGAAGATATAACAGGTAAGTCATATGAACCGTGGCATATAAGATATGTAGGGAAAGATGTAGCTAAAGAAATATATGAAAATAATTCTACATTAGAAGAGTATACAGCTAGTAAAAATTAATTAAATTAAATCAATAAAAGTATATTATAATTGTTTTATGTGAAACATTAACGAATAATGTAGAATTATTATATAAAAACGAATTATATAGATAGGAATGATGGAATTTGAAAAATAAAGTACTTGTAGTAGATGATGAAAAGGAAATTAGAAATCTTCTTGAAATATATTTATTAAATGAAGGATATGATGTAATAAAAGCTGAAGATGGAATAGAAGCCTTAAATATATTAGACAGAGAAGATATACAATTGATGATACTAGATATAATGATGCCTGGTATAGATGGAATAGAAGTTTGTAGAAGGATAAGAGAAAAATTAGATATTCCTATATTAATACTAAGTGCTAAATCTGAAGATATGGATAAAATTCAAGGTATAATGACAGGGGCAGATGATTATATGACAAAGCCTTTTAATCCATTAGAACTTACAGTTAGAGTGAAATCATTACTTAGAAGAGCGTATTATTTTAATAATAAATCAAAATATAGTCGGGATATAATAACAATAGAAAATTTAAATATAGATAAAAGTAAACATAAGGTTACTGTTGGAGAAATTGAAATACCTTTAACATCTAGGGAATTTGATATTTTATATCTATTAGCTAGTAATAAAGGGCGTGTATTTAGTACAGAAGAAATTTTTGAAAAGGTATGGAAAGAACAATACTACCAATCTAATAACACTGTGATGGTTCATATAAGTAGGATAAGGGAAAAAATAGAAAATCATATAGATGATAAAATAATACACACTGTGTGGGGGGTAGGATATAAAGTTGAAAAATAAAAAAATTTTGTTTGAATATGCTTTTAAGCCCATAATATATTTTATAATTAGCTTAGTTATAGGCGGTAGCATAATAGGTATTATTTATTTTAAATTAATAGATATGTATATGAATAGTTATGCGAAAATTCCCCAAGTAATTATAAATGTAGTAAACGAATTTTTATATGCAAAAAATAATTATATAGGAGATTTAATTTATATAATACTAATTCTACTAATAACAATACCTATATATATTATATTTATGAAGAAAAAGATTGAGAGTATAAGTGAAATTATAAATACAACTAATATTATGGCTAATGGTGATTTAAATCAAACTATACAAGTTGTATCAAAAGATGAAGTTGGACAATTAGGAAACAATATTAATAGTATAGTTTCACAGTTGAGAAATATAACAATAGAAGAGAGAAGAGCACAACAAACTAAGACAGATTTAATAACAAATGTCTCACATGACTTAAGGACACCTTTGACATCTATAATAGGATACTTAGGTCTAATAGAAGATGATAGATATAAAGATGAAGTTGAACTTAGATACTATACGACGATTGCATATGAAAAATCTAAAAGCTTGAGCATTCTTATAAATGATTTGTTTGAACTTACAAAGATGCAAAATAATACTATAAGCTTAGATAAGATTGATATAAATTTAGTAGAATTATTAGGACAAATAACGGAACAGTTTAAATATGAATTTAAGCAAAATGATATAAAAGGAAGAACAGATTTTTCTGAAGATAAATTAATAATAAATGCAGATGCTAATAAGTTAGTAAGGGTATTTGAAAATTTAATAAGCAATGGGATAAAATACGGTAAGGATGGGGGATATATAGATATAGTAACAAGAAAACAAGACAATATGGCTATAGCCCAAATTATAAATTATGGAGAACAAATACCTTCTTCAGACTTACCTCATATATTCGAACGATTTTATAGAGTAGAAAAATCTAGAAATAGAAATGATGGTGGATCAGGACTAGGACTAGCTATAGCTAAAAATATAGTAGAGTTACATGGGGGAAACATCAAAGTTGAAAGTAATAGTAGCAGAACTATTTTTGAAGTAAAGCTTAAATTAATATAAAATATTTAGAAATTTAATAAAAAATTAATTTAATAAATAAAAATATCATGTAAAACTTGATAATATATCCTTATTATGAAGTATAATATTATCATATAAAAAATTTAAGTATCGGAGGGAATTAAAATGCAAAAAGTAGAAAGTTTTAAACTAGATCATACAAAAGTAAAAGCACCTTATGTTAGAAAGTGTTGTTTATTAAATGGAGAAAAAGGAGATATGGTAAGTAAGTTTGATATAAGATTCTTACAACCAAATGCAGAAACATTTGGAACAGCTGCTATGCATGGTTTAGAGCATTTATTAGCTACTTATTTAAGAGAAACAATAGATAACATAATAGACTTATCTCCAATGGGATGTAGAACAGGATTCTACTTAATAGTATGGGGAGATGTAGAACCAGCAGTTATAAAAGAAGGATTAGAAAAAGCATTAAAGATGGTTTTAGATGCTAAAGAGATACCAGCAGCTACTGCTGTAGAGTGTGGGAACTACAAAGATTTATCTCTATTTGGAGCACAAGAATATGCTAGAGAAGCTTTAGAAAAAGGATTCTCACTAAATATATATGGAGAATAATAAATGAGAATTGACTTTTCGCAATCCATAGATATAGATAAAAATGAAGTATTAAGATATCTAGAGTACAAAGGTCAAGAAATAAATGAAAATCTTCATAATATAATTGATGAATGCATAAAAATAACTAAATCAACAATAAACCCTCGATATATTTTGAGGGTTTATCCTATATTAAGAGAAGATAACAAACCATATGGAGATAATGTATATATAAAAGGAAGTAATTTAACATTAAAAAGTAGAGATTTATATAATTTGTTAGATAGTTGCAGTGAGTGTATAATAATGGCTACAACACTAGGAATAGAAATAGAAAAAGAAATAAAAAAGCGTTCTTATAATGAATTAAACAAAAGCATAATATTAGATGCTTGTGCTACCACAGCTGTAGAAGAGTTGTGTGATAGACTACAATTGGAAATACAAGAAAAATTAATTAATACTAATAAATTCATAACATCAAGATATAGCCCAGGATATGGGGACTTACCAATAGAAAAAAATAGAGAAATAATAAATCTATTAAATTGTCAAAAAGAAATCGGTTTGACTATAACTGAAAGTGGAATAATGATTCCAAGGAAGTCTGTTATAGCGATAATAGGAATATCAGAAGATAAAACAATTCAAAGCTTTAAATCATGTTCAAAATGCCAAAATAACAAAAATTGTAAATATAAAAAAGGGGATGACAGAGATGAATGTAAGAGATTTTATAAAAGATAATATATTAATATTTGATGGAGCTATGGGAACAATGCTTCAACAAAAAGGTTTAAAAATAGGGGAAAATCCAGAAATATTTGGATTTGAAAATCCAGATAAACTTTTAGAAATACATAAATCATACCTAGATGCAGGGTCAAATGTAATAACTACAAATACTTTTGGTGCTAACGAGCTAAAATTAGAAAAACTAGGGTATACTGTAGAAAAAATAGTAGATAATGCAGTAAAAGTTGCTAAAAAAGCTATTAATGAATCACAAAATATTAATAATAAATTTGTAGCACTAGATATGGGACCGATAGGAGAAATGTTAGAACCTATGGGAACACTAAGTTTTGATAGGGCATATGAAATATTTAAAAGACAAGCAATACAAGGTGAAAAGTCTGGTGCAGATTTAATAATAATAGAAACTATGATGGATTTATATGAGGCTAAGGCAGCAGTATTAGCAGCTAAGGAAAATACTAACTTACCTGTATTTTGTACTATGACCTTTGATGAAAATGGGAGAAGTTTTACTGGGTGCCTTCCAGAAAGTATGGTTTTAACTATAGAAGGATTAGGAGTAGATGCTGTAGGTGTAAATTGCTCTTTAGGGCCAAAGCAGCTTTTACCAATAGTAGAGAGAATAGCTAAGATGACAAAGGTGCCGGTAGTGGTTCAAGCTAATGCAGGACTACCAAATATAGTGGATGGACAAGCTACATATGATGTAGATGCAGAGGAATTTTATAAAGGTGTTAAAAATTTTGTAAAAGTAGGTGCATCAATAATAGGAGGATGTTGTGGAACAGATCCATCTTTTATAAATAAAATATCTAATAATCTAGATGAATTAAAAAAGGTAAATGTAGAGAAAGTAAATAAATGTTTTGTATGCTCACCATCAAAGGTTGTAGAAATAAAAGCTCCGACTGTTATGGGAGAAAGATTAAATCCAACAGGGAGAAAAAGTCTTCAAGATGCAATAAAAAATAGAAACTTTGATTACATTATAAACTTAGGTTTAGAACAAATAAATGGTGGAGCTGAAATATTAAATGTAAACGTAGGAATACCTAATATAGAAGAAGAAAAGTTTATGCCTATGGTTATAAAAGAAATTCAATCTGTTATAGATACTCCTCTTCAAGTGGATTCATCAAATATAGATGTCTTAGAACAAGGTCTTAGATATTATAACGGTAAAACTATAGTAAATTCTGTGAATGGAAAAGAAGAATCCTTAAGTAAAATACTTCCGATAGTAAAAAAATACGGATCATGTGTGGTTGGACTTACTTTAGACGAAAATGGAATACCAAAAACGGCAAAAGGAAGATTTAATATTGCTAAAAAAATAGTAGATAAAGCAATATCTTATGGAATAAATAAAGAAGATATATTTATAGATTGCTTATCACTTACAGTTTCAGCGCAGCAATCAGAGGCCATGGCGACTATAGAATGTATAAAAATGATAAAAGAGGAATTGGGAGTTAAAACTATATTAGGTGTATCAAATGTATCTTTTGGTGTACCAAATAGAAAAGCTTTAAATAGTACTTACTTAACTATGGCATTAGCAAATGGACTAGACTTACCAATTATAAATCCAAATGAAGATAGCATGATGGAGGTTATAAACTCTTTTAAAGTAATAAAAAATATAGATAAAAATTGTATAAATTACATAAGTAAATATGCAAATGTTGTAAATAATAAAGATATCAATACAAGACAAAATAATAAAGAAAAATTATCAGTAGAACAAATAATAGAAAGAGGACTTAAAGAAGAAATAAAAGAAGTAATACCAAATATTTTAAAAAGTCAATCAGAAAATGAAGTAATAGAAGAAATACTTATACCTACACTAGATAAAATAGGTAAAAAATATGAAAATGGTGAAATATTCTTACCGCAATTAATACAATCGGCAGAGACTGTGAAAGTAGCACTGGATATTCTAAAAGTAAGTTTACAAAGTAAAAGTGAAAGTATAGAGCAAAAAGGAAAAATTATAGTAGCAACTGTAAAAGGAGATATACACGATATAGGTAAAAATATTGTAAAGATAATGCTTGAAAATTATGGGTATGATGTCCTAGATTTAGGGAAAGATGTTGATATTGATGTAATTGTTGAAGAGGCTAAAAATAGAAATATAAAACTTATAGGATTAAGTGCTTTAATGACAACTACAGTTAAAAGCATGAAAGAAACAATAGAAGCAATAAGAAAAGAAGGACTAGATGCGAAAGTATTTGTTGGTGGTGCAGTACTTACTAGTGAGTATGCAAAAGAGATTGGGGCAGACTATTATTCTAAAGATGCGAAATCATCTATAGAAATAGCAAAGACAAATTTAAGATAAAATATAGGGGGTATTTTAACCTCCTATTTTATTAAAATATGACAAAAAAAGTGTAAAAATTTGCATAATTGACATTAAAACGTAAAATCTATAGAAAAAACTCATAAGAATGTGATAAAATAGGAAGGTGATTCTTAGGGAGGTTTAAACAAAAATGATAGACAATAGGCAACCTTATGCGTTAGTTTTCGGAGTATCAGTTTTTGATATCTGCGGGTTTACAAACAATAATTATAGATGTAATGATTCTAATCCAGGTAAAGTTAAGACTTCTTTCGGAGGAGTTTGTAGAAATATAGCTGAATGTATGGCTAGAGTAGGTGTAAATACAAGATTTATCTCTATATTAGGAGATGATGAGACAGGAAAAAGAATGTTAGATCATTCTAAAAAGATGAACTATGATATGAGCGAGTCTCTAATAATAAAAGGAGGGCACACTCCTACATATATGGCTATCTTAGATGAACAAGGTGAGATGGTTTCTGCTGTAGTTGATATGAACATAATAGACATGTTTACTACAGAATTTATAGACTCAAAAGCGGAAATAATAAGAAATGCCGAGTATATGATACTAGACTCAGATAGACCTGATATAGTAGAATATATAATACAAAACTTTAGTAAAGATACTAAACTTATATTAGATCCAGTTTCAGCAGCAAAGGCTAAAACAGTTAAACACTTAATAAAAGGGTTCCATACTATAAAGCCAAATAGATATGAGGCTGAAATAATGTGTGGATTTAAAATACACAATGATGAAGATTTAAGAAAAGCTGGTAAATATTTTACAGACTTAGGTATCCAAAACGTATTTATAACATTAGATGAAGATGGTATATACTACAACAATGGGCAAGAAGAAGGTAAAATTAAGGCTAATGATGTAAAAGTAATCAACGTTACTGGTGCAGGAGATTCTTTTGTAGCAGGTATAGCTAATGGTTATATGAATAATATTAATATAGTTGATACTGTAAAATATGCAATAGCTATGTCATCTATAACTATAGCAACAGAAGAAACTATTCATCCAGATATGAGCCACGAGTTAGTTGAAAAATATATTAACAATATAGAGTGGACAGAAGTAAAATATAGTAAATAGAAATTTACTATATTAAAAAAATTATGTATAATTAAGTTATAAGTTAATCTGCAAAATGTAAGATTAATTGATATAAAATATTTATCGTCGACAACCAAAAAACATCTAGGGTTATATTTTGTAATCCTAGATGTTTTTTATTATCTATAGATAATAAATAGATAAGACAGTAAACTTATTATAATATTTACTATTATTTTTATATAACCTTAAAAAGAGATGCTAAGCCTAACTAGCATCTCTTTTATTTAATAGGTATTAAATTAGAAAGCCCAGTTTCCATCTTTGAATACTTGAATTTCTTCACCATCGTTAGTTATACCAACGATATCCATATCAGCTGAACCTATCATGAAGTCAACATGAGTTAAACTTGTGTTAACACCATATTTATCCATTTCCTCTTCTTTTATAGAATCTCCATCTTTTATACAAGTCTTGTATGCAGATCCTAATGCAAAGTGACAAGATGCATTTTCATCGTATAAAGTGTTGAAGAATACTATATTAGTGTCTGATATAGGAGATTTAAAAGGAACTAATGCAACTTCTCCTAAGTAATGAGAACCTTCATCAGTGTCTATTAATTTACCTAGTGTCTCAGCACCTTTTTCAGCTGTGAAATCTATTATTTTTCCATCCTTAAATGTTAAAGAGAAGTTATCTATAACATTTCCACCATAAACAAGTGGTTTCGTGCTATGAACTACACCATTAACTTTAAATTTGTGAGGCATAGAGAAAACCTCTTCTGTTGGTATATTTGGGTTGAAGTTAACACCATTAGGGTCTTGAGATGCACCGCTTAACCAAATATGCCCCTCAGGTAATTCCATAGTTAAATCAGTTTTTGCTGATTTAAATTTTAATGTTTTGAAGTTTTTATCATTTAAGAAATTCATTCTTGTTTTTAAGTCATTGTTGTGATTATTCCAAGCTTCTATTGGGTCTTGACCAGAAACTCTTGAACACTTAAATATTGCTTCCCATAATTTTTCAACAGCTTCTTCTTTAGAAACATCAGGGAATATCTTAGCTGCCCAAGATTCAGTTGGTACAGATACTATACTCCATTTACATTTGTCAGATAGAGTGTAAGATCTCCATTCCTTTAAAGCTTGTGCAGATGCTTTTTGGAAGTTAGCGACTCTTTGAGGATCTACATTTTTTAATAAATCAGGGTTTTGAGCATATATAGTTAAGAAAGCTCCCCCTTCTTTTGCTATATCAACATATTGTTCTGAAGTCCACTTAGGGAATTCGTTAAATGCTTCTTCAGGTGCATTTAAGTATTTTATTAAAGTACATTCTTCATCAGACCATTCTATATGTACATTTTTAGCTCCAGCCTTATAAGCATGCTCAACAACTTTTCTAACAAAAGGAGCACATTCGATAGGCGATCTAACAAGTAAAGTTTGGTCAGCTTGTATATTAACTCCAACTTTAACAGCTAACTCAGCATACTTATCTAAATTTCTTTCAAATTCCATAATTTGAACCTCCTAAAATTTTAATAAAATTATCTTATTAAGATAATTATAGTTTATTCACTGCTAACTTAATAATACTAAAAAAATAAGGGAATTACATAATTTTACTATAAAAAAATATTTATAATATATTTACAAAAACAGAAAATTGGAAACAGTTTTCTTATAAAATAAATTATCGGCAAAAATAAGCACTAGATAAACTATAATACTATATTTTATACCCCAAAAAATATAAGTAAATATATAAAAAATATTTAACTATAAATTATAAATAATATGTATTTAAATGTACAAAAAGAATAAAAAAATTTATAATATAATATATGAATTTGTAGAAATGACTAGAAAAATATAACTATTAATAAAAGATATATAATATATCAATTTGATTTATATAGATATTGGAAATATTTTAGGAGGAAATAAATGGACTTATATGATGCTATATTTTATAGAAGAACGATAAAAGAATATTCAAATAGAGCTGTAAAACCAGAATTAATGAAAGAAATTAAAGAAATATGTAAGAGTATTGATTATTTAAATGAAGAATTGGATATAAAAGCACATTTAATAGATAGAGGTCACTTGATACAGTTTTTAATGAAAAAGGACTGTAATATAAAGGCACCTCACTATATATTAGTAACATCGAATAAAGGGGAAGACTATTTACAAAATATTGGTTTTGCAATAGAAAATGTAGTGTTACAATTAACAACTTTAGGTTTAGGTACTTGTTGGATAGAGTGTAACTTATCTCAAGAAGATGTAAAGGAGATTATAGACATTGATACAGAGAGTATAGAAATATATTCAAAAGAACAAGTTAAGGAAGAAGATATAGAACTAGAAGAAAGTATAGAGGAAAGTGAAGAGCAACCATATATTGTAATAGCTTTTGGATACCCAAAAGAAGGAGAGCATATTTTTAGAAATGTAAATGCAGAGCCAAGAAGAAAAAGAATAAAAGAAATATCAAAGAAAATGGATAGAAAGTGGACTAAAATATTAAGTGCTGTAAGAATGTCATCATCTGTAAAGAATGTACAACCTTGGAGATTTTACAATACGAAAACATCTATTGATATATATGAAGAAAAACAAAAAAAGTCTATAGAGAAAATGAGTAAAATAAGTATGGGAATTTGTCTTAGAAATTTTGATATAGCTTGTAAAAAATATGATATGAAAGTAAAATATGAAAAAACAAAGGCTAAAAAAAGATTAGGGAAAGAGTATTATATAAGTGCTATAATAGAAGAATAGAAAATATTATATATTATATCGATTTATAAAGAGAGAAGAACAAAAGAAGAGTTGACATTAAAAGGAAAAGATGTAATAATTGTATACAAGATAAAGCTTTAAAATATCCCGAGAGGATATGAAGTGTAGTATGTAATTAAAATAAAATAGAAATTCCTTGAAACTAGTCCAGAGAGGCTAAAAAGGTTAACTATAATAATTAATTTTGTATATATAACCTCTAGCTGGATTGGCTAGAGGTTTTTTTAGCAACGGATGTGACTGAGTGAATACGAAGACATATCGTTGGCGATATGAACGAAGTGAATTTTTAAAATAAAAATATAATAAAGTCTTTTAAACTAGTCCAGAGAGGCTGGGAAAGATATCTCATAGCTTATAAATGTAATGTTATGTATAGATAGAATCCTTATACCCTGTGGTATGAGGATTTTTTATTAAGGCTTTATTAAAAAGGGGAGTAAAATTATGGTAAATGGAAAAGACAAACTAATAGTGGCGATAGACACTAACGAATTTGATAAAGCTAAAGAATTAATAGATACACTAGAAAATGAAGTGGATATATTTAAAGTAGGGTTAGAACAATATGTAGCAACAAGAGGTAAAACAGTAGATTACTTAAAAGAAAAAGGTAAAAAAATATTCTTAGACCTTAAGTTCCATGATATACCAAATACTATGCAAAGTGCAGTAAGAGCAGCAGTTAGGGATAATGTTTGGTTAATGACAATACATGTTTCTGATATAGAAGGTATGAGACAATGTGCATTAGCTGCTAAGGAAGAGGCTGAGAAATTGAATATAGAAAAACCTATAATAGTAGGTGTTACAGTATTAACATCGCTAAGCAATAAAGATTTACAAGATATAGGATGCAATATGACTACAGAAGAATTAGCTATAAAAAGAGCCAAACTAGCTAAGGAAGCAGGAATTGATGGAATAGTTTGTTCAGCACAAGAAGTAGATAAGATAGTTGAGGCTTGCGGAAAAGATTTCGTAACAGTATGCCCAGGTGTAAGACCAGCAGGTGCAGACAAGGGAGATCAAAAGAGAGTAGTAACTCCAGCTGATGCAATCAACAAAGGAGCACATTATTTAGTAGTTGGAAGACCTATAACTAAAGCTGAAAATCCAGCTCAGTCAGCTAAAAATATAGTAAATGAAATAGCGAATGCTTAGGAGGGTTAATATGAAGGGGAAATTAATATTACAAGATGGAACTATATTCGAAGGTAAAGCCTTTGGATATTTAAATGACAGTGTAGGAGAAGTAGTATTCAATACTTCTATGACAGGATATGGAGAAGTGTTAACAGATCCTTCGTACTATGGACAGATAGTAACGATGACATATCCTCTTGTAGGAAACTATGGTATAAACTTAGAAGACGTAGAATCTAAGGGAGTTCATGTAAAGGGATTTATAGTACGAGAAAAAAGTGATATGCCAAATAACTTTAGATGTGAAATGGATTTAGACACATACCTAAAGCAAAATAAAGTTATAGGGCTTGAAGGAATAGATACAAGAGCTCTTACAAAAATATTAAGAAACAACGGAACTATGAAAGGCATAATAACTTTAGAAGGTATATCATTAGAGCAAGTTCAAGCTAAATTAGATGCATTCTCAAATACTCAAGCGGTAAAAACAGTAACTAGGAAAGAAGTAGAGCATATAGCTGGAAGAGGAACAAAAGTTGCTGTAATGGACTTTGGAGTTAAGGAAAACATACTAAGATCATTTGCAAATCGTGGATGTGATATAACCGTATTTCCTGCAACAACAAAGCCAGAAGATGTATTAGGAATAAACCCAGATTTAATATTCTTATCTAATGGACCTGGAGATCCTGAAGATTTAGAAGATGTTATAGAAAATATAAAAGAATTAATTGGTAAAAAGCCAATAGCAGGAATATGCTTAGGACACCAATTACTAGCATTAACTTTAGGTGGAAAAACAGGAAAGTTAAAGTTTGGACACAGAGGTGGAAATCATCCAGTTAAAGATTTAGAGGAAAACAAAGTATTTATAACATCTCAAAATCACGGTTATTACGTATGTGAATTACCACAGGATATGGAAGTAACGCATATAAACTTAAACGACAATACTGTAGAAGGAATGAGACATACAAAATTACCTATATACAGTGTCCAGTATCATCCAGAGGCTTGCCCAGGGCCAAAAGACAATGATTATATATTTGATAAATTCTTAGCATTAGTATAGATTGTTAAATTTAATTAGATAAGGAGAAAAAATTATGCCTAAAATAGATAGAATAAAAAAGACATTAGTATTAGGTTCAGGACCTATAATCATAGGGCAAGCAGCAGAGTTTGATTATTCTGGAACACAAGCTTGCCAAGCATTAAAAGAAGAAGGAATAGAAGTCGTATTAATAAACAGTAACCCAGCTACTATAATGACGGACAAAGAAGTAGCGGATAAAATATATATAGAACCATTAACAATAGAATTTATAGAAAAAATAATAGAAAAGGAAAGACCAGATAGCTTATTAGCAGGAATGGGTGGTCAAACAGCTCTTAATTTAGCAGTTGAATTACATGAAGCTGGAATACTTGAAAAGTATAATGTTGAAATAATAGGTACATCTGTTGAATCTATAAAAAAAGGTGAAGACAGAGATACTTTCAGAGAAGTAATGAGAGAAATAAATCAACCAGTTGTAGTTAGTGATATAGTAACTGACTTAGAAAGTGGATTAGAGTTTGCAGGAAAAATAGGATATCCAGTAGTTGTTAGACCTGCATATACACTAGGTGGAACTGGAGGAGGTATAGCTGAAAATGTTGAAGAACTTACAGAAATACTTACTCAAGGTTTACAATTAAGCCCGGTTAACCAAGTATTGCTTGAAAAAAGTATAAAGGGTTGGAAAGAAATAGAATATGAAGTAATAAGAGATGGCAATGGAAATTGTATAACTGTATGTAATATGGAAAATATAGACCCTGTTGGAGTTCATACAGGGGATAGTATAGTTGTAGCTCCAAGTCAAACTTTAAGTGATAGAGAATACCAAATGCTTAGAAAAGCATCTATAGATATAATAAATGCAATAGAGGTTAAAGGTGGGTGTAATGTACAGATAGCACTTAACCCACACAGTTTAGAATATGCAATTATAGAAATAAACCCAAGAGTTAGTAGATCTTCGGCATTAGCATCTAAGGCTACTGGATACCCAATAGCTAAGGTTGCTGCAAAAATAGCTTTAGGATACACTCTAGACGAAATAGAAAATGCAGTTACAAAGAAAACATACGCATGTTTTGAGCCAACGCTTGATTATGTAGTAGTTAAGATACCAAAGTGGCCATTTGATAAGTTCAAGCAAGCTAATAGGAAGTTAGGAACAAAGATGATGGCAACTGGAGAAATAATGAGTATAGGAAGTAACTTTGAAGCTGCAATGTTAAAAGGTATAAGATCTCTTGAAATAGGAAAATATTCATTAGTTCATGCTCCTTCAGAAGAAAAGAGCTTAGAAGAATTAAAGAAGAGTATAGTGGTACCAGATGACGAAAGATTATTCGACTTAGCTGAAATGATAAGAAGAGGCTATAAAGTTGACATGATAGAGCAAATAACAGGTGTAGATAAGTGGTTTATACACAAGTTTAAGTGGATAGTAGAGCAAGAAGAAAAATTAAGAGGTATGAAAATAGAAGACTTAAATAAAGATTACCTATTAGAACTAAAGAAAAAAGGATTCTCAGATAAAGGTATAGCTGACTTAATGAAGATAAGTCCAGAGATATTATGTGAGTTAAGAAAGCTATACAACATACAACCAGCATATAAGATGGTTGATACTTGTGGAGGAGAGTTTGATGCATTATCTCCATATTACTACTCAACTTATGAGCAATTTGATGAAGTAGAGGTAAGTAATAAGAAAAAAGTTGTAGTATTAGGTTCTGGACCAATAAGAATAGGTCAAGGGATAGAATTTGATTATTGCTCAGTACATTGTGTAAAATCATTAAGAAAAATGGGAATAGAAACTATAATAGTAAACAACAACCCAGAAACAGTAAGTACAGACTTTGATACATCAGATAAACTATACTTCGAACCATTAACAGAAGAAGAAGTATTAAATATAATAGAAAAAGAAAATCCAGATGGAGTAATACTTCAATTTGGTGGGCAAACAGCTATAAAATTAGCTAAATTCTTACATGAAAAGAATATAAAAATATTAGGAACTGACTTTACTGACATAGATGCAGCAGAAGACAGAGAAAAGTTTGAAGAATTACTAGAGAAATTAAATATAAACAGACCAAAAGGAAAAGCTATATGGTCAGTGGAAGAAGGTATAGAAGAAGCTAAGAGATTAGAATACCCAGTACTTGTTAGACCATCTTATGTACTTGGTGGTCAAGGTATGGAAATAACTTATGATGAAACTAAGTTAGCTAGATACTTGGAAGATGCTTTCAAGAGAGACAAGAAAAATCCAGTACTTATAGATAAGTACTTAACAGGTAGAGAAATAGAAGTAGATGCTATATGTGATGGAGAAAATATACTAATACCAGGAATAATGGAGCATTTAGAAAGAGCTGGGGTTCATTCTGGGGATAGTATAACAATGTATCCAAGTCAAAATATAAATGATGAAATAAAAGCCAAAATATTAGATTACACGAAGAAAATTGCTTTAGAGCTAAACGTACTTGGAATGGTAAATATACAATTTATAGAATTCAAAAATGAATTATATGTAATAGAAGTTAATCCAAGAGCAAGTAGAACTGTACCTTATATAAGTAAGGTAAGTAATGTACCTATAGTGGACCTAGCTACTAGATGTATGTTGGGAGAGAAGTTAGTAGACTTAGGATATGGAACAGGTGTATATAAAGAGCCTAATCTAGTATCTGTAAAGGTTCCAGTATTCTCAATGTCAAAACTTGCTAGTGTTGATGTAAGTCTTGGGCCTGAGATGAAATCTACAGGAGAAGTACTAGGTGTAGGTGAGACTTTAGAAGAAGCTTTATATAAAGGGTTCTTAGGAGCAGGAAAAACTATGTCTGACAAAAAAGGTGTAGTACTTGCAACTATAAATAATCATGATAAAGAAGAGTTTATAGAAATAGCAAAAGATATGAATGAATTAGGCTATACTTTCGTAGCTACAGAAGGAACAGCTAAGATATTACAAGAAAATGGAATAGATGCTGATATAGTTAAGAGAGTAGAAGAAGCTAGACCAAACATACTTGATGTTATAAGAAACAAGCAAGTAGATATAGTAATAAATACCCCTACTAAAGGGAATGACTCAACAAGAGATGGATTTAAAATAAGAAGAACTGCAACAGAGTTCTCTACGGAAGTAATGACATCACTTGATACATTAAAGGCTTTAGTTGAAGTGAAAAAGAAGCATATAATGAATGAAGGTTTAGAAGTATACAATATAGCTGAATAATAAAATTAATAAACACCACTTTAGAGATATCTCTAAAGTGGTGTTTATTAATTTTAACACATGGAAAAAGTTAGAAAATTATAAAATAAGAAAACTAAATAAATTTTAAATCAAATGGTTATGGATGTTGAAGCGTGGGTATTTATGTCATATAACGACAATAAGTTACTTTAGGCCTAAGATAATTTAGTATATGTTAGAAAAAATTAATACCTAGGAGATGATTCAAATGAAAGATGCACAAGTAGGTAAAAAGGGAACACTTACATTGTTTGCATTCTTTGCAATGACAGCATCAATGGTAATGACTGTTTATGAATATCCAACATTCGCAACATCAGGATTTAATCTAGTATTTTTCCTTTTATTAGGAGGAATTTTATGGTTTTTACCAGTTGCTTTATGTGCAGCAGAAATGGCCACTGTAGAAGGATGGCAAGAAGGGGGAATATTCGCTTGGGTAGGTAATACTCTAGGTGAAAGATACGGCTTTGCAGCTATATTCTTCCAATGGTTCCAAATCACAGTTGGATTTGTAACTATGATTTATTTTATTTTAGGATGTGTTTCATACATATTTAACTGGAATGCGTTAAACAATGTTCCAGCTATAAAATTTATAGGAGTTTTAGTTATATTCTGGGGATTAACATTTTCTCAGTTAGGCGGAACAAAAAACACAGCTAAGATAGCTAAGGCTGGATTTATATTTGGTATAGTTATACCCGCTATAATTTTATTTGGTTTATCAATAGCATACTTAGTACAAGGTAACCCAGTAGATGTAAAAATTGGAATGAAATATTTCGTACCTGATTTTACAAAAGTAAATACATTAGTTGTATTCGTTTCATTTATATTAGCTTATATGGGGGTTGAAGCATCAGCATCTCATGTAAATGAATTAGAAAATGCTAAGAAAAATTACCCATTAGCAATGATAATATTAGTAGTACTAGCTATAATACTAAATACTATAGGTGGTTTAACAGTAGCATCTGTAATACCTAAGTCTCAATTAAGCTTAAGTTCAGGTGTTGTTGAAACATTTAAAGTTCTAATACTTCATTTTAGTGCTAATGCTACATGGCTTGTAAAATTAATAGCTTTATTATTAGCTTTAGGAGTAATGGGAGAAGTTAGTGCTTGGGTTGTAGGTCCTTCAAGAGGAATGTATTCAGCAGCACAAAAAGGAATTTTACCTAAATCATTAACAAAAACAAATGAACATGATGTTCCAGTACGTTTAGTATTAATTCAAGGAATAGTAGTTACAATATGGGCAGCTGTTCTTACTTTTGGTGGAGGAGGAAATAACGTATCTTTCCTTACAGCAATATCACTAACAGTTGTAATATATCTAGTAGGATACTTACTATTCTTCATAGGATACTTTACTTTAGTACTTAAACATAAAGATTTAAAACGTTCTTACCAAGTTCCAGGAGGAAAAACATTTAAATTAATAGTAGCAGCATGTGGATTCATAACATCTATATTTGCTCTAGTAATATCATTTGTTCCACCTAGCCAATTAAGTGGTAAGAGTGTTACAGAATATTTAACAATATTAAGTGTTAGTTTTGTAATAACTATTCTAATACCTTTTGTAATTTATGCAATAACTGATAAAAAGAGAAAGGCTAATTAAACAGTCTTAACTCTAAAGAAAGTGTAAAAAAGTCGCAAAATAGACACTAGAAAAAATCATTAAAAATTTAAATCAAAGCATGAAGTTCTAGGAGGATTTTTAAAATGTTATGTAGTAAAAAAGAAGATACTTACAGCACACCAGTGTTTGGGACAATAGAGTCTGGCTCTAATATTCCAAAAGACGTAATAGGGAAAGATTCTATTGCTCCAAACGTGGCGTATCAATTAATTAAAGATGAGTTAATGAATGAAGGAAATGCAAGACTTAACTTAGCTACATTCTGTCAAACTTATATGGAGCCAGAAGCAACAAAACTTATGGCAGAAACATTAGAAAAAAATGCTATAGATAAATCTGAATATCCACAAACAACAGAAATGGAAAATAGATGTGTTGATATGATAGCTAACCTATGGAATGCTCCAAAAGAGTTGAACTATATAGGTACATCAACAGTAGGATCATCTGAAGCATGTATGCTAGGTGGTATGGCTATGAAATTCAGATGGAGAAATAGAGCAGAAAAAGCAGGAATAGATGTAAATGCTAAGAAACCAAACTTAGTAGTATCTTCAGGATATCAAGTTTGCTGGGAAAAATTCTGTGTATATTGGGATATAGAAATGCGTACAGTGCCAATGGATGAAGAACATATGAGTTTAGACATTAATAAGGTGTTAGATTATGTAGATGATTATACAATAGGTATAGCAGCTTTATTAGGGATAACATATACAGGTAAGTTTGATGATATAAAAGCATTAGACGCAGTAGTAGAAGAGTATAATAAAACAGCTAAAGTATCGTTACCTATACACGTAGATGCTGCATCAGGTGGTATGTTTACTCCATTTATAAATCCAGAACTTGAATGGGACTTTAGATTAAAAAATGTAGTTTCAATAAGTACATCAGGACATAAATACGGATTAGTATACCCAGGTATAGGTTGGGTAATATGGAAAGATGAAGAATATTTACCAAAAGAATTAATATTTGAAGTAAGTTACTTAGGTGGATCAATGCCAACTATGGCTATAAACTTCTCAAGATCAGCAAGTCAAGTTATAGGACAATATTATAACTTCTTACGTCTTGGATTTGAAGGATATAGACAAATACATCAACGTACAAAAGAAGTAGCTATGTACTTAAGTAGAGAAATAGAAGCTACTGGTTTATTTAAAATCTATAATGATGGTGAAAATTTACCAATAGTATGTTACAGATTAAAAAATGAAGATGATGTACAATGGACATTATATGATTTAGCAGATAGACTAGCTATGAAAGGATGGCAAATACCAGCATATCCATTACCAGTTAACCTACAAGATACAATAATACAACGTATAGTATGTAGAGCAGACTTAAGTTATGATATGGCTGAATTATTCATAAGAGATTTAAAAATGGCTATAAATGATTTAAATAATGCTAAGATATTAGTTCATGGAAAAAAACAAGAAAATAAAAAATATGGATTTACTCACTAAAAATAAATTAAATTATAATAAGATTTTAGTAATCAAACCTTTAATCTAACTTGGTAAAATATATATAAAAAAGCAATTGGAATTAAATATAATTCTAGTTGCTTTTTTACAATAAGATAAGTAGCTATGAATCAAGCTAATAATTAATATGTAGGTATTGGTTTGATTTTTATCTACTTTCAAAATTTTTTTGGAGGTAAGAAAGATGAATTATTATATTAGTATATTTTTTAGGGCGATACCATTACTTATGGGAGTGGTATGTCTAGGGTATGGGTTTTATGTGAAAAATTTAGGGCAATTAATAGGATCTGAGTTTGTAGTTGCAGGCCATGTTCTGATATATTTAACAGCTATATGTATTGCACTATTTACCACTGCAGCAACTATAATAAGACAGCTTATAAATAAGTACAATAATTTTGATAAGTGGGTTTTACCAAGTATAGGTTATTTAGCATCAATATTTACAATGGTATCAGGAATAATGTTATTTGAAACAGCAGGTCAAAATTCAGCATATGTTGTTTCAGGAAACGTAGTATTTGGATTAGGATTAATAGCTTGTTGTGTTTCAACAGTTGCAACTTCATCAACTAAATTTCTTTTAATACCTAAAAATAGTTCTAATTTAAAAGAAGGAGATGAACCTGAAGATTCTTTTAAAGAATCTACAGCTAAAATATTAATATCAGTACCTGTTGTTTGCGCGTTAATTGCTTTTATTAGGGGTATATATTTATTAATGTCATCTTCGGCTACTGAAAATTTTGTAGCAGGGCATGTAATAATAGGAATCTCATTAGTTTGTGCTAGCTTAGTAGCACTAGTAGCTAGTGTTGTAAGACAAATACAAAATAAGTTTACAGAGAAAGAGCGCTATAAATGGTCAATATTAGTTGTTATATTAGGAACCATAGATATAATATGGGGGATAGCAGTACTTTCAATAGCTACAAATCCTGCTTGGATAGCTCCAGGATTTGTTCTAATTGGATTAGGGATAGTATGTTACAGTATATTAAGTAAAGTACTTTTATTAGGAATGGTGTGGAGAAAATCAAATCCATTAGCTAAGAGAGTACCTTTAATACCAGTAGTGACAGCACTTATATGCTTATTTATGGGAGCATTTTTATTTGAAGCTGAAATATTTAATATAGCATACTTTATACCAGCGCGTGTAATGATTGGACTTGGAGCCATTTGTTTTACATTATTCTCTATAGTATCTATATTAGAAAGTGGAACTTCATCTTCAAAATAATTAACTTAAACAAGAAAATTGATTTTAATATAAAATTAAATTGCAAAAAAGAGTATTTTGAAATGTATAGAACTTGTTTTATGCATTGAAAAATACTCTTTTCTATTATAAAGAAAATTTAGAAAAAAGAAAAAATATATAAAAAAATTGTAAAAATATGTTTAACACACAAAAAGAGAGGTATATATATAGTATAACAAAAAACAAAATAATATATAAAAAGTCTAAAATGAAAAATGCTCAATAATTTGAACAAAAAATTAAATTTATAATTATTAAAATTAATAATTATAAAAACACTATTAGGAGGAATCAAAAATGTTATTTAGTAGAAAAGACAGATTAGGCGATAAATATGATACACCAGTATTTGGGACAATAGAATCTGGCTCTGAGGTAGCCAAAGATGTTTTAGGGAAAGATTCTATTGCTCCAAATGTAGCATATCAATTAATTAAAGATGAGTTAATGAATGAAGGTAATGCAAGACTTAATTTATGTACATTCTGCCAAACTTATATGGAACCAGAAGCAACTAAACTTATGGCAGAAACATTAGAAAAAAATGCTATAGATAAGTCTGAATATCCACAAACAACAGAAATGGAAAATAGATGTGTTAGTATGTTAGCAGATTTATGGAATGCACCAGAAGATATGAAATACATAGGTACTTCTACAGTAGGTTCATCTGAAGCATGTATGCTAGGTGGTATGGCTATGAAATTCAGATGGAGAAATAGAGCAAAAGAAGCGGGAATAGATGTAAATGCTAAGAAACCAAACTTAGTAATATCTTCAGGATATCAAGTTTGTTGGGAAAAATTCTGTGTATATTGGGATATAGAAATGCGTTTAGTACCAATGGATGAAGAACACATGAGTTTAGATGTAGACAAAGTGTTAGATTATGTAGATGATTATACAATAGGTGTAGTAGGTTTACTAGGTATAACATACACAGGTAAATTTGATGATATAAAAGCATTAGATGCTTTATTAGAAGAATACAATAAAACAGCTAAGATATCAGTACCTATACATATAGATGGTGCATCAGGTGGTATGTTCGTACCATTTATAGATCCAGAGCTTGAATGGGACTTTAGATTAAAAAATGTAGTTTCAATAAGTACATCAGGTCATAAATATGGATTAGTATACCCAGGTATAGGTTGGGTAATATGGAAAGATGAAGAATACTTACCAAAAGAATTAATATTTGAAGTAAGTTACTTAGGTGGATCAATGCCAACTATGGCTATAAACTTCTCAAGATCAGCAAGTCAAGTTATAGGACAATATTATAACTTCTTACGTCTTGGATTTGAAGGATATAGACAAATACATCAACGTACAAAAGAT
>NZ_JBDPHA010000009.1:0-28026 GCF_039841805.1 Romboutsia sp. 1001216sp1 | reverse complement strand
GTCAAGTTATAGGACAATATTATAACTTCTTACGTCTTGGATTTGAAGGATATAGACAAATACATCAACGTACAAAAGATGTTGCAATGTATTTAAGTAGAGAAATAGAAGCTACTGGTTTATTCAAAATCTATAATGATGGAGAAAATTTACCAATAGTATGTTATAGATTAAAAGATGATGTAAATGTAGAATGGACATTATATGATTTAGCAGATAGATTAGCAATGAAAGGATGGCAAATACCAGCATATCCATTACCAATTAATCTACAAAATACAATAATACAACGTATAGTATGTAGAGCAGACTTAAGTCATGATATGGCTGAATTATTCATAAGAGACTTAAAAATGGCTATAAATGATTTAAATAATGCCAATGTATTAGTTCATGGTAAAAAACAAGAAAATAAAAAATATGGATTTACTCATTAAGAATCACAAAAATTATTTAAAAAGAGTATGACTTCGTCATACTCTTTTTGTAATTACATATTTTTTCTAAGGTAATATCTAAAGTGTCTACTATTTAAAGTGTTAATATTTTGAGGAGAACAAAAGAACCTAGGATTAATGTAAGGGGCAAATTTTTCAAAGGACATTTTAAACTTAGGTACTCCTATATCTTTAGGTGCTATCTCATCTAACTCAAAGTATATAACGATTCCGTCATCTGTTATATAAAAAGCCTGATCTTCTGGAATATATAAATCGTAGTTTTCATAATATAAATCTCTATTTTGACTTATTTTATAATTAACATAGTTAGTAATAAGTGTTATATAATCAACATTTTCTTTAAAAATATCTCTAAGGTAGATAGTTTTTCCATTATTTAAGTCAATATTAAAATTATTAAGTTGGTTATAAAGTAGGCCTTCATTTTCTACAAATCCTTTAAGTGTTAATATTGAGCTTAGTACATAGTTTTTATTAAATGTAACAGCATAGCATGACATAATATTAAACTTTCTATCCATTTCTTCTTCTTCTTTTAAGGTTCCTTCCTTAAAGTCATTGACATTGGCCTTTATAGTACTATTTAATTGGGAAAGTATAGAAGGGTTAACCTTAAAATATGTATTTTTAAAAGCATAAAAAGAAGGATACTGTAAATCGTATGAAAATTTTCCATCTCTCCCAAAGTCTTCATTAAATTTTACATGCAACAAATTATATATACAGTTGTATCCAACTTGAGAATTTCTCATCATAAAATCGCCCCCTATTAAAAATCAATTATTATATAGAATATGCTAGGAAACTAAATAAAATTAATAAAAAATAAAATTATATATACATAAGAATAAGTATATAAAGTATTGAAAATACCGAAAATATTAGTTAAATATATGATATAATACATAGATTAAGAATAAAAATTTTAGGAGGACATAAATGTTATTATTAGCAGATAAATGGAAAGACTATGAACTTATAGATATGGGTAACGGAGAAAAACTAGAACGTTGGGGAGATATAGTTTTAAGAAGACCAGACCCTCAAGTTATGTGGCCAATACCACATGAAAGTGGATTATGGAAAAATCCTCATGGACACTACCACAGAAGTAGTAGAGGTGGAGGACAATGGGAGCATAAAAAAAAGTACCCAGAGAAATGGACTGTTAGCTACAAAGAATTAAAGTTTAATATAAGTCCAACAGGATTTAAGCATACAGGATTATTCCCAGAACAAGCAGCTAACTGGGATTGGTCAATGGATAAAATAAGAAATGCAGGTAGACCAATAAAAGTACTTAACTTATTTGCATATACTGGTGGAGCAACAGTAGCTTGTGCAGCAGCAGGAGCAGAAGTATGCCATGTAGATGCATCTAAAGGTATGGTAACTTGGGCTAAAGAAAATTTACATACATCAGGCTTAGGGGATAGAAAAGTAAGATTTATAGTTGATGATGTTGTTAAATTCGTAGAAAGAGAAATAAGAAGAGGTAATAAATATGATGCTATAATAATGGACCCACCTTCATACGGAAGAGGACCAAAGGGAGAAGTATGGCAAATAGAAGATAAGTTATATGGTTTAGTTGAGTTATGCACAAAAGTATTATCAGATAAACCTTTATTCTTCTTAATAAATTCATATACAACAGGATTATCACCAATAATACTTGAACATATATTAGATGCTACAGTAGCTAAGAAGGCTAAAGGTGGTAAAATATATGGCGGAGAGATAGGTATACCTGCATCTAAAGATGGTAAGGTATTACCATGTGGTATATTTGGAAGATGGGAGTCTAAGTAATGATTAAAGTCATATACGAAGACAATCATTTACTAGTTGTAGAAAAACCTGTAAATATACTATCTCAAGGTGATGATACAAATGATAAAGATATGGTAAATCTTTTAAAGCAGTATGTAAAAGAAAAGTACAACAAGCCAGGAAATGTTTATATAGGATTAGTACATAGATTAGATAGACCAGTTGGTGGAGTTATGGTGTTTGCCAAAACATCAAAAGCTGCATCTAGGTTATCTGATCAAGTAAGAACTAAAACTTTTAAAAAAACATATAGAGCAGTTATACATGGAACAATGAACAATGAAAGTGATACTTTAAAAGATTATCTTTATAAGAATAAAAAAACTAATATGGTTAGTGTAGTAAAAAAAGACCATAAAGAAGCAAAGAATGCTGAATTAAGTTATAAAACTTTAAGTACTAAGGGTAAATTTAGCTTAGTTGAAATAGACTTAAAAACAGGAAGACCTCATCAAATAAGGGTACAATTTTCAAGTAGAAAACATCCTCTATTTGGAGACCAAAGATATGGACAAGATGTAAATAAAGTTGGACAGCAAATAGCTTTATGGTCTCATAAGATAGAAATAGACCATCCTACAACAAAGGAAAGAATGGAGTTTGTTTGTGAACCACCACAAGAACATCCTTGGAATTTATTCGTTAAATAAAAAATATTGTATTTGATAAATTATATGAAATATTTTCATATAAGCTAAAAAAGTGAAGTAATTCAAAATTATTTAATAATCTTGAAGTACTTCACTTTTTAATTTATAAGTTATTATCAAAACTTAATGCTAAAGCACTATTTAGATTTATTAAGTCTATAGAATCTTCTTCAGTATTATATTGCGTAGGATTAACACAAAAACCATTAGTTGTTGCATAAGCTAAAAATGTTAAAGCTAAAGGTATTAAAAATATTGTTGTTAATATTAATGTTATCATTTTATAATTCCTCCTAAAATATTTAATAGTCTATGTTAAATAATTGATATTTTAAAATTTAAATAAGTTGTTCTTTCTATATACATATTATAAGATAAATATACAAAAAAAGCCTTACGTATAGATAACATATTGATTACATTAGTGTAAGATAAAAGATAGGTAATTAGAAAATAAAAAAATGTAAACTATATAGTATAATAATTTAGACAATAAATTAAAATAAAAGGAGATATTATGGATAGATACAAAGGATTTTATATAGATAGACCAATGGGAAATAATATATTCTCTTATGAGGAAAGAAGTAATAAAAGTATATTTGTTCCATCATTAATAGAAGGTACATTAGAAGATGTTACTGTTGGTGAAGAAATAGTGTTTAATGAGATTGATGAAGATAAAGAGATAAAGGCTAAGGGCCTTAAAAATATGGTTTTTTATAAAACGGAAGATAAGGACATTTATATTTTCGATAATCACAACCATGCTCTTTACTTTTGGATAAATAGCTTGAAATCAAATAAGTTTAAAAAAGGTTGTAAACTAGTGCATGTAGACCAACATAAAGATATGAGGGAACCTGAAAATTACAATGTAGATATGAATAGTCTTGATGATGTATTTAGATATACAAATGAAGTACTTAATGTAGGCAACTTTATACAACCAGCATTAAAGCACAATATTTTTTCAGAAGTAATAATAATTGATAGTTCTTATGGATTTGAAATGGATATAGAAGGAGAGTATGTGCTAGATATAGATTTAGACATATTTTCTAAAGATATGGAGTATATTTCTTATGATAAGAGAATATCTAAAATAAAGGAATTAATAAAAGGTGCCAAAGTTATAACTATAGCAAGTAGCCCTTTCTTTATAGACCAAGAGTATGCTATAAAAGTATTAAAAGAATTATTTAATTGTGATATAATAGAAGAGTTAATCTAATAATTATATTATAGAAGGTTTTAGGAGGAAAAACGTATGAGTTTATATACTGAATGGAGAAACTTAAGTGATAACCATGAAAGTCAAGAAGCAGAAGTAAAGTTCTGGGAAGATTATTTAAAGGTAGAAGCTTCAATATACAACGAGTTATTAAACAATAAGCAAGAAGTTGTAGAAGGTGTAGTTAGCGAGTTAGCTGCTAAGTACAATACATCAGTTGAATACTTCATGGGATTCATAGATGGAATAAGTGAAAGTTTAAAAGAAGACATAACATTAGAAACTATAGAAGCAGATAGTACTATAAAATTAGATATAGATTGGGAAAAGTTATACTACAATATGGTAGCTGTAGAAGCTCATTGGTTATATAACTTACCAGGCTGGAATGAAATATTACCAGAAGCTAAGAGAAAAGAATTACAAAAAGCTTACAAGACATCTAAGACAGTTGTTAAAGAAGAAAAGGTTGGAAGAAATGACGCTTGTCCATGTGGAAGTGGAAAGAAATATAAGAAGTGTTGTGGAAAGTAAGGTAAATTTATGTTTATTCTAAGATACATGAACGAAGAGGATGATTTATCAGTAAAGGAATTTACAAACTTAAGTGAAGTAAAAAGCTATATATCTGAAAACAGTCTAGAAAGAACATGGCATCAAATAGAAGAAATAAAAAAAGTAATACCTAACTTAAAAGAAGATTAATATGTAGGTTACTCTGATGATTTTGAATTATTGGAGTAACCTTTTTTAGTTAGTGCTTTAAATATGTTTGCAGAAGATTGTTTATAATTGATATATTTATATGTTCTTTTTTATTTTCGTAACTTTATATCTAGTTAATAATATATATTATTTATTGAGAAACAATAAAATATATTGATTTAACAATAATAATATATTTTAATCAAATGAAGAAAAAATAGATAATAAAGGAGTTAATGATTTTGAAAAAAGAAAAGAATTATTTTAAAAATTTGATTTGTATAATTATTATAGGTATCTTAACACTAGGTATATATATGGGGGTTAAGATAAACAAAGATCTTTTTTTTAGATGAAATGAGAACATCAATTAGAACTGATAAGTATTTTGTAAAAATAGAACAAGATGGTGTGATTGAAAATAACAAAGAAAAAAATCCTTGGATATACAAATATGAGACAACAGCCTATAACAAAAAAGGTAAGTCAATTAAGGTAAGTTTTTATGCAGATAAAAACTTGAAGAAAGGTGCATATATATGTGTACATGTTGGAGGCACTGGAGAGAAAAAAGATATCTATGGGGTTGATAGTTTTGAGGAAGTAAATATTAACGACGTACCTAAATTAGCTAAAGAAGAATTAGATATGAAGTAATATGATTTTCCAAGTACAATAAGTTTGATAATGTAGAAAATTTTAATTCTATAACATAACAAAATGCACATTATTTACTAATGTGCATTTTAAGTATAATAAATTATTAGATATATTATTATAAAATTAATAGTTTTAATACCTAAGTCAATAATAATCTAATGGTACTATATTAGTTGTTTATGTCTGCTAAGTCTTTCGCTATTTGAGCTGCAACTCTTGCATTGTTATAAACTAACTCTATGTTAGAATCTAAACTCTTACCAGCAGTTATTGTCTTAACCTTATCTAATAAGAAAGGAGTAACTTTTTTACCTGCTATATTTTTCTCTTCAGCTTCTTTTAAAGCAGATTCTATAGCATTTGTTATAGTATCATAATCCATTTCGTGTTCTGTAGGTATTGGATTACCTATAACCATACCACCTTTTAAATTTAAGTCCCATTTAGCTTTTAAAGCAGTAGCAACTTCCATAGAAGAATCTACTCTATAGTCAACACCAAATCCACTTCTTCTTGTGTAGAAAGCAGGGAATTCATCTGTACCAAATCCTACTACAGGTACACCGTTAGTTTCTAAGTATTCTAATGTTAAACCTATATCTAATATAGATTTAGCTCCTGCACATATAACAGCAACATTTGTATTAGCTAATTCTTGTAAATCAGCAGATATATCGAAAGTTTTTTCTGCTCCTCTATGAACTCCACCAATTCCACCAGTGGCAAATACTCTAACTCCTGCCAGATCAGCTAATATCATAGTAGTAGCTACTGTAGTAGCACCAGTTAATTTTTTAGATATAATAAAAGGTAAATCTCTTCTACTAGCTTTAACAACATCTTTGCTTGTTCCTAAGAATTCTATTTCTTCTTCAGTAAGGCCAACTTTTAACACACCATCTATGATAGCAATTGTAGCTGGAACTGCTCCATTTTCTCTTATTATTTTACTTACGTTTTTTGCCATTTCTACATTTTTAGGATATGGCATACCATGAGAAATTATAGTAGACTCTAATGCAACTACTGGTTCCCCTGCTTTTATAGCTTTTTTAACTTCTGGATGTACTTGTAAATATTTTTCTAACATAAAATCATCTCCTTAAGTATTTTTTCAACATTGTCTACAGACATATTTGGATTTATTGTATTTTTATGTGATAGCGCTATTATTGATGATGCTACAGAGAATTTAGTTGTATACTCTAGGTCAAAATCATTCATATGACAATACACTAAACTTGCTGTAAATGCATCTCCTGCCCCTGTTGCATTAACTATATCAACCTTTACTCCATCTAATTTAATGAAATTTTCTTTAGCTGCAGAAAATACACCATCTTTTCCAAGTGTAATAAATACTTTATTTACTCCTTGATCTAATAGGATTTTAGAACAAAGTTCTAAGTCTTTTAAATTATTTATTTCTATTCCAGATAAAGCTTCGGCTTCAAGTTTGTTTAGCTTTACAGTGTTGAATCGTCCTATTATATCTTTTATCTTCATACACTTTGCTGTTGAAACAGTATCAACAAATATAGGAATATGAGAATACTTAGAGGTTATATATTCTATAGCCTCTTTAGATAAATTTGTATCTATTACAATTGCTAATGACTCATTAATAAACTGATGTTTTGAGTTTATATATGAAGTATCTATTTTTTCTAAAATGTCCATATGAGATATAGCTACTTGCATATCATTAGAATCATTTAATATTGAAACATATATTGAAGTCGGCATTTCATTGGAAACAAAGCAATCTTCAACATCTATTCCAAGTCCTTTACATTCTGATAGTATCTTATTTCCATATAAATCATTTCCGATGGCAGAAATAAGCTTAGTATCTACCCCTAATCTACACATATTTTCAGCTATATTTCTCCCGACACCACCTAAAGATATATCAACCTTACCTGGATTAGAGTCAAACATAACAAGAGGTGAGTTAGTAGACCCTTGAATATCCATATTAGAACCGCCGATTACAGTTACATAATTACTTTTATTTAATATATAACCTTTTCCCCTGATATAACCTTTTTTCATTAGGTTAGTTATATGTACTGCAGTGGAAGAACGAGTTATAGATAGTCTATCCGCTAGTTCTTGTTGAGAAATCATAGGATTTTCTTTCAAAATATCTAAAATTTCTTTTTCTCTATCAGTCATATTTATCTCCTGAAATAAATATTTGCTTATATCGATAAGCATTTGTTTAATATTATATTAACATTATCTTTCCAATTTTTCAACAATAAAATGTTTTTATTCTTAAGGAACAAAAAAAAGTATCGAACATAATATAGATTAAGATAACAGTTATTAGGGAGGACGAATATGAATATAGGAGATATAGTAGTAAGAAAATCATATGGGAAAGATATAGTATTTAAAATAATAGCTTTTAGCATAGATGAAAATAATGAAAAAGTGGCAATATTAAAAGGGGTAGCATTTAGAATATTAGCTGATGCACCAATAGATGATTTAGAGGCAGTAAGATTACCAAATATAAGAGATGTTTTATTAGATAAAAATGTAGAGTCCTTGATATCTCAATCAATGAGAAAAGCAAAGGAAAGAGAAAAAAAGATGAATAGGGCAGTTCCGAAATTACAAATGAATACAAATGTTTATGGTATGCCAGGAAAGGTCCTTCAAATTGATGGAGATAAAGAATATCTAAAACTATGCTTAGATGTTTATACAGAGTTAGGAATACCGGCAGTCGGAATTGCTATACCAGAGCCTAATCAGTATAAAGAAGTACGAGCACTGTTAGAAAAACATAATCCAGATATACTTGTAATCACTGGTCATGATGCTTTAACTTCTAAAAAAGGTAACACTACAGATTTAAGCAATTATAAAAACTCTATGAATTTTATTAAAACAGTAAAACAAGCTAGAAAGTGGCAACCTAATCTAGATAATTTAGTTATATTTGCTGGAGCATGCCAGTCAAATTATGAACAGTTAATCAAAGCAGGAGCAAATTATGCAAGCTCTCCAGGGAGAATAATGATACATGCTCTAGATCCAGTTTTTGTGGTAGAAAAAATAGCTTGCTCAAGAATAGATACTATAGTACCAATAGAAGAGGTAATAGAGCAAACTGTTACAGGTATGAAGGGTATAGGCGGGTCAGAAACAAAAGGTAAATTTAGATGGGCTATGCCTAAGTCTATAATTTATTAAAAATAATACCAAATTATATTGTATATTTTAAAAAATACTATTGACTTTTTTATCAAAAATATATAAAATAATTAGTTTAAACATTTGACAAAACCTCTTAAATGTGATATTATGTAAACATATAATCGTTTAAGAGAAGGTGATATTATGGCCACTGTTCAAACGCTAGATAATATAAGAACTAGCTTAGAGAGGCACTTAGGTAAAAAGATTTTACTTAAGGCAAATAAGGGAAGAAAACAGATTGTTACTAAGAAGGGGATACTAGAAAATGTTTATCCAAGTGTATTTGTCGTAAAAATATATGACGAAGCAAATGGTTATTCAAGAGTATCTTACAGTTACTCTGATTTATTAACATCTAACGTAAAGTTGAAAGTATTTAAACATCAAGATAAATTAAGTGTAAGTTAAAATTATACCTATCAAAAATAGGTGTAATTTTTTTTTTGTTCCTTAAATATAAATATAGTGTGATAGTTTTATTTAATACAGGGGGGACGAAGATGGAATTAATTAAAGATGTAATTAAAGTAGATAATAGAATAGACTTCGGTAAATTTCAAACGTTTATAGAATCAGAGGTAGTTGTACCAGATAAAAAAGCAGATGTATATGACATTATAAAAACAGAAGGTTACATAGCAATTAAAAAAATAGAGGTGGCAGATGGCAAAATACATTGTAGAGGAAGTTTCAACTATAATGTAATATATATAACAGATGATAAAAATACTGTTTCTAGTGTAGATGGAAGAATCGATATAAATGAAGTTATAGAAAAGGATAATATAGTCCAAGACATGGAATATATGTTATATCCTGAAATTGAACATGTTGATTGTACTATTATGAATGAAAGAAAGATAAAAGTTGGTGCTCTTATGAATGTAAGAGGTAGCTTATTTGACAAAAAGAGATTAGATATAGTTAAAGATGTATCTCAAGTTGAAGGGATACAAAAACATAGAAAAGAGATAAGTTATCAAGACATTATAGGTATAGAGAGAACAGAAAGTGTAATAAGGGATACTATAAATGTTAATACAGAAGAAATACAATCTATAATAAGTTTAAATCCAAATGCTAGGATAAAAGAAACTAGGATAGCAGACAATAAAGTAATAGTTGGTGGGGTACTAGAAGTAAACCCGTTGGCTTGTACATATGATGGTGAACTAGTAGAGTTAGATAGAATCGGTATAGATTTTACACAATTTATAGAGGTTCCTGGAGCTTGTGATGGTATGAAAGAAGAAGTTATGTTATTTATGGGAGATTTTAACCATACATTTAAGCAAAATGGAGATAGTAATACGGGTATACTAGATATAGATTGCACAGTTAGTAGTAAAGTTAAAGTAACAGATGAAACTACGAGAGAGGTATTACAAGATGCGTACTCTCCTCAAAAAATACTAAAATTTGATCATAGAGCTATAGATGTAAATAAAATATTATACAGTGGAACAGAAAATTTTGTTGTAAAAGAAAGCATAAAGAATGATAAAGATGATATACAAATAAAGGATATAGTTAGTGTTTGTCCATCAATATCAATAGAAAATGCTTATATAGAAGATAACAAGAGTGTTATCCAAGGTATAGTAAGAGTAGATATTCTTTATGTTCCAGTGGAAGGGCTAAAAATGGTTTATAGAATAAGTGAAGAAATTCCTTTTGAACATGATATAGAGATAGATAGATTAACAGATACTTGTAAGGTATTTAATACAGTTAGTATAGAAAAAATAGATGTAGACTTAAATAGAGATGAAATAGATATTAATATGAAAATAAAGAGATTTATAGAGGGTATAGATAAGAAATCAGAAAGTTTCATAATAAAAGGTGATGATTTAGGAATTTATGATTTATCTAAGGCTCCAAGTATAATAGTTTATATATGCAAAGAAGGAGATAGTCTTTGGAATATAGCTAAGAAATATAATACTACAGAGGAAGAGATAGCAGAGGTTAATGAGATAAAAGTTGATGAACCATTAAGACCAGGAAAATGTTTAATATTAGAAAAGAAGGTCGTTTTAGCAGATTAAAATATATTGTAAAAAATAAAATAATAGGGGGGACAATCCCCTATTATTTTATTTTTTGTAGTATAATGTTAATAGCTGAGAATACATTATACTATATACAAGGAGGATATGATGAATTCTATAGAATTAAAAAGTAGAGCAAAAATTAATCTATCTATAGATGTGCTAGGAAAAAGAGACGACGGGTACCATCTAGTAGAAATGATAATGCAGACAATTGACTTGTATGATGTTATAAAGATAAAGCAATTAGATACAAATGACGTCGTTATAAAGAGTAATAGTAGCCATATACCACTAGATAATGACAATATAGTATACAAAGCTATTGAACTTTTAAGGCAAAGATTCAATATAAATAAAGGGATTGAGGTATTTATAGAGAAAAATATACCTGTAGCAGCAGGTATGGCAGGTGGGAGTTCAAATGCAGCAGCAATATTAGTTGGACTTAACAAACTATGGAAATTAAATTTAACAGAGCAAGAGTTACAGGAGCTAGGTTTAAAGTTAGGAGCAGATGTTCCATACTGTATTTCTGGGAAAACTGCATTAGCAGAAGGAATTGGAGAAAAACTTAGTTACATAAAAGGGCTGCCTAAAAATATAAGTATACTTATATGTAAGCCTAACCTATTTGTGTCTACAAAAGATGTATATCAAGGTTTAGACTTAAATAATATAGAAAATAGACCTAATAATAAACTTTTAATTGAGTGTCTAGAAAAAGGGGATATAGATTCCTTATCAAAAAATATGTCAAATGTATTAGAAAATGTAACTAGTAAAATTCATAAGGAAATAAATGAGATAGAAGAAATAATGATGGCTAATAGTGCTTTAGGTTCTATGATGAGTGGTAGTGGACCTACAGTATTTGGATTATTTGATAAATCTGAAAATGCACTAAAGTGTAAAGACATACTATTACAGCAATATTCTCAAGTATATGTTGTAAGCAGTAGTGAAAAAGGAGTTGAAATTTGTGGATAACTTAACTAAATTAAATCTAGATGATTATAAGCCACTAAGAGATGTAGTATTTGAAAATCTTAGAGAAGCAATAGTAGAAGGAAAGTTAAATCCAGGACAAAGATTAATGGAGGTTCAGCTAGCAGAACAGTTAGGCGTAAGTAGAACTCCAGTTAGAGAAGCTATAAGAAAACTTGAGTTAGAAGGGCTTGTTGTTATGTTACCTAGAAAAGGTGCTTATGTAGCTAATATGTCATTAAAAGATATAATAGACGTATTAGAAATAAGAGCAACACTAGAAGGGTTAGCATCATCTTTAGCAGCAGAAAGAATAAATCCAGAAAATATAAAAGAACTTGAAAAAATAGCGAAAGAATTTGAAGAAAGTGCTAAAAGCTCAGATGTTGATGCCCTTCTTAAAAAAGATGTAGAATTTCATGAGTGTATATTTAAATCAACTAACAATAAAAAACTTCATCAGTTGATAAATTCTTTATGGGAGCAAGTATACAGATTTAGAGAGACATACATAGCTGATTATGAAACAGTGAAAAATATAATAGATGAACATAAAGCTATTGTAGATGCAATAAAAAAGGGAGATAATGAACTTGCTAAGAAATATGCTAAAGAGCATATTGAAAAAGCAGAAAACTTTATGATAGAAAGAACAGTGAATAATAAAGAAATTTAAAAGAAGGTAAAACCTTCTTTTTTTATTGTAACAAAATAAAAAAATTTCTATTTTTTATAAACAAATTAAAAATAGAATTCTTATGTATGATATAAAGTAATTTAAAATTCAAATGCAAAAGTATAAAAAAGTGCAGATTGGATATACTCAAAATAGAAATATTTTGAGGGGGAAATAATTATGAATAAGATAAGGATAAGATTGATAATATTAGTATTAAGTCTTATAGGCGTTATAAGCCTAATGACACTAACTATAAATGGAGAGGTCAAAAATATAAATTCATTATCAGAAAATTATAAAGATAAGTTAATTAGATTTCATGTTATAGCAAATAGTGATTCAGATGAAGATCAAGAACTAAAGCTAAAAGTAAGGGATGCGGTTATTGAGTATCTTCAACCTAAACTATCAAAATCAAAAAATATAAGCCAAAGTGAAGAAATAATAAAGAATGAATATGACCAAATAGAAAAAATAAGTGAGAATATTATAAAAGAAAATGGATATACTTATGACATAAAGGTAGGGATAGAATATAGTAATTTTCCAACTAAGCAATATTCAAGTGTAGTTCTTCCAGCAGGGGAATATAAGGCTTTGAAGATAGTTATCGGAGAGGGAACAGGCAAAAATTGGTGGTGCGTAATGTTTCCACCTTTATGTTTTATAGATGAAGAAAATGGAGTTATAGATAAGGCTACAGATGAAAAGTTAAAGGAAGTATTAACTGAAGAAGAATACAATTTAATAACTCATAAAACTAAAGAAGAAGTTAGTAGAGTAGAAGTTAAATTTAAAATAGCAGAAATCATAGATTCAATATTAAAAAACTAAAGGAGTGACATAAGAATGGGCAGGTGCTATAAATCTATAGTATCGTTAATTATTTTATTCTACATGTTGTTATGTACGAATGTGGTACTAGCAGAAGGAAAAGATTTAGGAACAAGTGAAGTACCTACTGTAGAAGAAGGTATTACCAAAAAACAAGAAAAGGAAGTTTTAAACATAACAAATGATGAGCTTTTATTGTTATCTAGATTAGTGTCAGGAGAAGCCAGAGGAGAATCTTATGAGGGTCAGGTAGCAGTAGCGGCAGTTGTTATAAATAGAGTAAAAGATCCTAGATTTCCAAATACAATAAGAGATGTTATATATCAGAAAAATGCTTTTTCTGTTGTAAATGATGGTTCAATAAAAATGGATCCAACAGAAAGTGCATATAAAGCAGCAAGAGAAGCTTTATATGGAACCGATCCAACTAACGAATCTATATATTTTTGGAATCCAGATATAGCCACTTGCAAGTGGATAAAAACTTTGAGTCCTCATATGAGAATAGGGAACCATGTGTTTGCAAAATAATAGTGAAAATTGATGAAAAATGCGCAAAAAGGAGCTTGGCTCCTTTATTTTTTTGTTATAATGGACTATAATAATCATTTAGATAGTAAAATGCATATAATATTTGAATTAGAAAATAAACCAGAAAGGTGAGATTGTTAATGAGCAAACTTAATGTGGCTTTAATATTTGGTGGAAAATCAGGAGAGCATGAAGTTTCTTTATCTTCAACTGCTTCAATATATAAACATATAGATAAAAATAAATACAATGTATTCACAATAGGGATAACTAAAGATGGAAGATGGATGTATTATGAAGGTAGTGAAGAAAACATAAAAAATGGACAATGGGAGAATTTGGCTAATAAAAATGTTGAAATAAACCTTATACCTGTTGGAAATAGAGAAGTAGGTATAAAATTTGAAGATGGAAGATTTGAAAAGATAGACGTATTATTCCCAGTTTTACATGGACCATATGGAGAAGATGGTAAAATACAAGGATTATTTGAGATAAGCCAAATACCATATGTTGGTTGTGGTGTTTTAGCTTCAAGCGTTGGTATGGATAAACTTGTATGTAAAAAAGTATTCTCTCAAATGGGATTACCCCAAGTAAATTATACTTATACAACTAAAATAGTATTTAACAATAACACAGAAGAAGAACTAAACAAAATAGAAAGAGAGCTAGATTATCCTGTATTTGTAAAACCTGCTAATTTAGGTTCAAGTGTTGGTATATCTAAAGCAACAAATAGAAAAGAACTTTTAAATGGAATAAATGAAGCTTTAAAATTCGATTCAAGAATAGTTTTAGAGCAAGGTGTAGATGCAAGAGAAATAGAAGTTTCTGTTTTAGGAAATGAAGAAGTTAAGGCTTCTATAGCAGGAGAAATAAAGCCAGCTAAAGATTTCTATGATTATGAGGATAAATATATAAACGGAGCATCTACTTATGAAATACCAGCTAAAATAAGTGATGCAGATATGGAAAATATAAGAAAGATGGCAGTAGATGCATTTAAAGGAATAGATGGTAAAGGACTTTCAAGAGTAGACTTCTTTATAGACAGAAAGTCAGGAGAAATATTCATAAATGAAATAAACACATTACCAGGGTTTACTAATATAAGTATGTATCCTAAAATGTGGGAAGTAACAGGATTAGAATATTCTAATCTAATAGATAAATTAATAGAGTTAGCAATAGACTCTAAGAAGTAAAGCAGGTGTTTATGATGAGTGATAGACCTATAGGGGTATTTGATTCTGGATTAGGTGGATTAACAGTCTTAAAAGAAATAATGAAAATCTTACCTAATGAAAATATAATCTACTTTGGGGATACAGCAAGGGTTCCCTATGGTCCTAGATCAAAGGATACAGTAATGAAATATACCTTCCAAGCAATAAACTTTTTAATATCTAAAGGTGTAAAAGCTATTGTTATAGCTTGTAATACAGCTACTGCTAGATGCTTAAAAGAGGCTAATGAAAAATATGATATACCCATAATAGGTGTTATAGAAGCAGGAGCTAGAACAGCTGCATATTCTACAAAAAATAAAATAGTAGGTGTTATTGGAACAGAAGGTACGGTACGTTCTAAAGCTTATAATGCAGAAATAGCTAAAATAGATAAAGATATAAAGATAATAGATAAGGCTTGCAATTTATTTGTGCCAATAGTAGAGGAAGGTTGGGCAAATACAGAAATAGCTAGACTAACAGCTGAAAAATATTTAGAAGAGCTAGTTAATGAAGGGATAGACTCTTTAGTGCTAGGATGCACTCACTACCCAATATTAAAGAGAACTATTGGAGAATATGTTGGAGAAAATATTAAATTAGTGAATCCAGCTAAAGAAACTGCTATGGATTTGAAAAAAGTACTAGAAGAAGAAGATATATTAAGAAAAGATGGTAATGAAAGAGTATATTATGAATACTATGTCTCTGATATACCTGAAAAATTCGCTAGTATAGCCACAGAGTTTATAAAAAGAGATATAGATAATGTAAATCATGTTGAAATACAAAAGTACTAATCAACAAATATAAACTTTAGATATTATCTAAAGTTTATATTTGTTTTAGGAGGAAAAAGAAGTGAATGCTAAAATAAATATAGTTACAACACAATATGAAAAGAAAAGAGTACTAGATACTATTAGACAACAGGCTGATGCAAACATATACTATAAAAATGAAGATTTATATGTAGTTTATAAGGAAGTGGAAATGGATAAACCAACTACAACAACTATTAAAATATCTGATAATAAGGTTAGTATAAAGAAGTTCGGTGAAGTAAATTCTACTATGAATTTTGAAAAGGGAGTTGTAAATGAAAGTAAATATAGAACTCCACAAGGTTTATTTATAATAGAGACTAAAACAAGAGATTTAAAAATAGATAAAAAAGCAGAAAACTGCATAAAATTAAATATAGATTATGACATAAATATAATGGATTTGTTTAACGGTAGAAATAAAATAGATATTTTGTTAGAAATTAAAGAATAATAGAAATATATAAATTTTATAAAGGTAGTTAAAGTACTACCTTTTATTTAATTTATTTGGTATTATAATAACTATACTAAACTTTGAATGTTTTAAAAAACGTACAAGGGTTTATAGTTTTTTTATAGAAACTTTATACATAAAAAGTTACTAAAAACTAGATGTAAGAGGTATTAATATATGATATTTGAAAAAGTACTAAGTACTATAAATAAATATAAGCTAATAGAAAATGGAGATAAAATAGTTTTAGGACTTTCTGGGGGACCAGACTCTGTTTGTCTATTACATATACTTTATAGACTAAAAGAAAAACTAGATATCGAAGTATATGCAGCTCATTTAAATCACCAAATAAGAGGTATAGAAGCACAAAAAGATGCACTATATATAACTCAACTTTGTGAAAATTTAGGAGTAACATCCTTTGTTAAATCTATAGATGTACCTAAGTACTGTAAAGAAAATGGTTTATCTGTAGAAGAAGGTGCAAGAAAACTTAGATATGAAATGTTTGAAGAAATAAAGCAAAAGACAAAATCTAATAAGATAGCTATAGGTCATAACTTAAATGATCAAGCAGAAACTATACTTATGAGAATAATGAGAGGGACTGGACTTCAAGGATTAAGAGGAATAGAATATATAAGAGACAACAATATAATAAGACCTATATTAGATATAGATAGAAAAGATATAGAAGCTTATTGTGAAGAATACGAATTAAATCCAAGAATAGATCATACAAATCTAGAAACTATATACACCAGAAATAAAATAAGATTAGAACTTATACCATATATGAAGGATAATTTTAATCCAAATGTAATAGAATCTATAGTAAGAATGAGTAATAGTTTAAAAACTGACAGCGATTATATCCAAGAAGAATCAGAAATTAAATTTAAAGAAGTTTCCAATTTACAAGAAGATGCCTGCGAAATAGATATACAAAAGTATTCAGAACTTCATGATGCTATCAAGGTAAGGGTATTAAGAAAAGGTATAAAACATATACTTGGAGATACTAACTTTGTAGACCAAAAGCATATAGAAGACATTATGCAATTAGAAGATAATAAAAAGATAGATAAAATGATAACCCTTCCAAGGGGGATATTTGCATATAGAAGAAAAAATACTATACTATTAATTAATAAAGAAATAGTTAACGAAACTATAGAGTTTTGTTATAATTTACCTAGTAACGGTTTTATTAAAGTAAAAGAACTTAATTTAGTTTTAGAAACTCAAACAATGAATATAGATAGATATAAGAGTATGAAACTAGATAAGAAATCTAAAGGTTTTGATTTTGATAAAGTAAAAGGGGGTATAGTAGTAAGAAGTAGAAAAGAAGGCGATAAGATAAAGCTTTCAGCAGGAAGCAAAAAAATAAAAGACTTATTTATAGATTTAAAAATACCTAGAGAAGAAAGATGCAATGTACCTATAATAGTAGATGAGCAAGGTATCTTATGTGTAGGTGATTATAAAAATAGTGAAAATTACAAAATAGACAATAGTACAAAGGAAGTCTTAAAGATTACCTTTAAGAAAATATAGAATAAAACGATATAGGAAAGGAGGACTTCTTTTGAATAAATTTTTCAAGGGAATAGGTTTCTACCTACTAATATTTATAATCATAGTAGGAATAGTACAGTTTTCAGGAAAACCTACTGAAAAGATAGAAAATATGCAGTTCTCTAAGGTATATAGAGAATTAGAAAAAGGAAATGTATCAAGAATACATTTTGTTGATGGGACTGCAGTAGAAGGAACTATAAAAAACTCTAACGTAAAGTTTAGGTCATATGTTCCAAAAGAAGTAATGGGAGATAAATTAGCTGATGAAATCTTAAGTCAAGCTATGGAAGGTAAATTAGTGTTTGGTGGAGAGCCAAGACCATCAACTCCTTGGTTTGTAGAAATGTTACCGACATTATTATTAATATTCTTCATGGTAATAATATGGTTTGTCTTCATGAATCAGTCTCAAGGCGGAGGCGGAAAGGTTATGAACTTCGGTAAGTCAAAAGCCAAAGTTCATAAAGATGACGAAAAAACTAGAGTTACATTTAAAGATGTAGCAGGTTTAAATGAAGAAAAAGAAGATTTACAAGAAGTTGTAGACTTCTTGAAAAACCCTAAAAAGTATATTGATTTAGGAGCAAGAATACCAAAAGGTATACTTATGGTAGGTCCTCCGGGTACAGGTAAGACTTACTTATCAAGAGCAGTTGCAGGAGAAGCAGGAGTTCCATTCTTTAGTATAAGTGGTTCTGACTTCGTTGAAATGTTTGTTGGGGTAGGGGCATCTAGAGTTAGAGACCTATTTGAACAAGCTAAAAAGAATGCACCAGCTATAATATTTATAGACGAAATAGATGCTGTTGGTAGAAAAAGAGGAGCAGGTCTTGGTGGAGGTCATGATGAGAGAGAACAAACACTTAACCAACTTCTAGTTGAAATGGATGGTTTTGGTGTTAATCAAGGAATCATAATAATGGCTGCAACTAATAGACCAGATATACTTGATCCAGCATTACTTAGACCAGGAAGATTTGATAGACAGGTAGTTGTAGGAGCACCAGATGTTAAAGGTAGAGAAGCTATATTTAAGGTTCATTCTAAGAATAAGCCATTAGCAGATGATGTTAATATTGAAGTTTTAGCTAAGAGAACACCTGGATTTACTCCAGCAGATATAGAGAACTTAATGAATGAGGCTGCTATATTAACAGCTAGAAAAAGAGAAAAGAAAATCCAAATGGAAACAATAGAAGAAGCTATAACAAAAGTTATAGCAGGTGTTGCTAAGAAATCTAGAGTAATAAGTGAACCTGAAAGAAGACTTACAGCATATCATGAAGCAGGTCATGCCGTTTGTGCGCACGTACTTGAACATGTAAGTCCAGTTCATCAAGTTACAATAGTACCAAGAGGAAGAGCAGGAGGATTTACTATGCAACTTCCTGTTGAAGATAAATTCTACGCAACAAAGAATGAAATGAAAGAAAATATAGTTGTCTTACTAGGTGGTAGAGTTGCTGAAGAATTAGTTTTAGATGATATATCTACAGGAGCATCAAATGACTTAGAAAGAGTAGCATCTACAGCTAGAAGTATGGTTACTAAATATGGAATGAGTTCAAAGCTTGGACCTATGGCATTTGGTGATCAAGAGGATGAGGTATTCCTAGGAAATAGCTTCAATTCTAAAAAGAATTACTCAGAAGAAATAGCTTATGAAATAGATAAGGAAGTAAGCAGAATAGTTGATGAAGCTTATGCTAGAACTAAAAAATTACTACAAGATAATATGGATAGTTTAGAGTATATAGCTCAAGCATTATTAGTACATGAAACTTTAGATGCAGAGCAATTTATAAAAGCTTTTGATAAAGAATTGCCTTTAGAAAATAATGAATCTAAAGTTGATACAACTGCTATAACAACAGAAGAGTTTGAAGTAAAACATAATAACCTAGAAAATACTACAAATGAAGACACTACTCAAAATGATATAGATAACAAGTAGTATAAGAAAGAACCTTGATTAATCAAGGTTCTTTTTTATACTATAAATCTATAATGTATTTAGTATATTAATAAAATATAAAATTAAAGCTAATAGAGTAGGTTATAAATCTTTTTATAATGAATGGTGATATTTTTGTTCTTATTGAATAGATAAAGCTTTAGAGTGTTAAATAAATAGTTATTTTGTTAGAATACTAATTAATGTAATGTTGATTAAAAATAAATTAAAATTAAAAGTTATTTGAAATGTGAAAATATTAATAGATAATGTATAATTAGTTATAAATTAAAAAAGTAATACGGTTGTATAAAGTTTTTATAGATAGAGGTGAAGGATGAGAAAGAAGATAATACAAGAAATATTAGATAATAAAAGTAAATTTATTTCAGGGGAAGAATTATCTAAAAAATTAGGAATATCTAGAGCAGCTGTTTGGAAACATATAAAATCTCTTAGAGAAGAGGGATATAATATTGAATCAGTAAACAAGAAAGGATATAGATTGATAGAAAAGCCTGATGATTTACTTACTTATGATAATATATACCATAATCTACATACTAAAATTTTAGGTAAGAAAATTATTCATTTCGACACAATTGATTCTACAAATGATTATGCTAAGAAGATAGGTAATGAAGAGTCTGAAGGTGCAGTTATTATAAGCGAAGAGCAAACAAAAGGTAGAGGTAGGCTAGGTAGGAATTGGCATTCTAATTCATATGAAGGAATATGGATGAGTATAATACTTAAACCAAATATAGTTCCATATAAGGCACCATTCATAACATTAATAGCAGGAGCAAGTATAGTGGAAGCTTTAAATAAGCTAGGTGTAAATGCTAAAATCAAATGGCCAAACGACATTATATTAAATGAAAAAAAAATATGTGGAATATTAACTGAACTATCCGCAGAAATAGAAAGAATTAATCATATTGTCTTAGGTATTGGAATAAATGTAAAAACTATGGAGTTTTCCCAGGAAATATGTGATGTAGCTACATCTCTATATAAGGAAAATTATATTGTATCTAGAGTCGATATAGTAAGGAATATATTATTAGAATTTGAAAGTCTGTATCTAGAGTATATAAATAATAATTCAAAAGAAAAAGTTTTAGATATTTGTAGAAGACATTCAGCTATAATTGGAAAGGAAATATACACCATAAGAGGCGAAGAAAAAGAATTAGTTAGATGTTTAGATATAAATGAAGAGGGAAATTTAATTATAAAGAGAAATGATGGTTCTATTAAAGAGATTATATCAGGAGAGATTTCTATAAGGGGGATTAAAGGATATGTATAATAATATTTTAGATGTAAAAGGCATAAAAGTAGGTCAAGTTCAAGATACTGAAGGGTTAACAGGATGCACTGTTGTTATATGTGAAGAAGGTGCTACGTGTGGAGTAGACGTTAGAGGTTCAGCGCCTGGTACAAGAGAAACTGATTTATTAGATCCTATAAATATGATACAAAAAGTACATGCAGTTGTTCTGTCTGGTGGCTCTGCATTTGGATTAGAATCTACATGTGGAGTAAGCAAATACTTGGAAGAACATAATATAGGGTTTGATGTTGGAGTAGCTAAAGTACCTATAGTAGTTGGAGCTGTATTATTTGATTTAATAGTAGGGGATCCAAAATGTAGACCAAATATAGATATGGGGTATAAGGCTTGTGAAGCTGCCACAGATAAAGAGTTAAGACAAGGTAATTATGGTGCAGGATGTGGAGCTACAGTAGGAAAGATAAGAGGGCCAGAATACTGTATGAAAGGTGGAATAGGAAGCTATTCTATAAAACTAGAAAATGGATTAGTTGTATCTGCATTAGTCGCTGTAAATGCTTTTGGAGATGTGTATGAAGATGGGAAATTAATAGCTGGGGTTTTAGATGATAGCAAAAAGAAAAATCTTAGCACTTATGATATTTTGAAAGAAGGATTCTCAAAAGGTGGATTTAGCATAGATAACACTACTATAGGGGTAGTTGTTACTAATGCTAAGCTGGATAAATCAGGGTGCAAGAAAGTATCTCAAGTGGCACATAATGGTTATGCAAAATCTATATTCCCTATACATACACCTCATGATGGAGATACAATTTTCACAATGGCTACAGGGGAAATAGAGTCAGATATAACTTTAGTTAGTTCTATAGCTACAGAGGTTGTAGAAAAAAGTGTAATAAATGCAATAAAAAATGCAAATTCTATAAAGAATATACCTTCATATAAAGAAATAATAGGAAACTAAGAATTGTTGACAATGTTATTTCCTATTGATACAATTATTCTTGTTACAGCTGGCATCCTTGAGATATAGGAGCCTGACTTGATATCAAGGGAATTAAAAAAACTAAATAATTTAAGAAGTCCGGCATCTTTATGAGCTGGAACGGAGGTGTATTTTATGAACGTGCAAACAAAAGCTACAAAAAATGTGAACGTAAGAAAGATGGCTATAATAGGTGTGCTTTCCGCAGTATCTATTATGATGTCAATGATACCAGGGATAGGGTATATACCTATAGGACCCACTAATGCAACTATAATGCATGTACCTGTTATCATAGGTTCAATTATAGAAGGTCCTATAGTTGGAGCTACAGTAGGGTTTATATTTGGTCTGACTAGCCTTATAAAGGCATTGACTCAACCTACGATAACATCTTTCGCATTTATTAATCCACTAGTGTCTATACTTCCAAGAGTGTTGATAGGAATACTAGCGTATTATATATATGAATTCGCCATGAAGTTAACTAAAAAAGCATCTATATCAGGATTATTAGCCGGAGGATTAGGTTCTATAATAAACACAGCAGGTGTTTTAGGCATGATTTATATCTTATATGGAGCTAGGTTTGCTGAAGTAAGTGGGGCAAGTGCTTCTACTGCAGGAACATTTATATTTACTCTTGCAGCAACAAATGGTATACCTGAAGCGATAATTGGAGCTTTAGTAGTATCACCTGTTATAATGGCCCTAAAAAAAGTCATCAAAAGGTAGAAAGAAGGTTAATAATAAATGCTTTTAGTATTTGATGTTGGAAATACCAATATGGTTTTAGGTATATATAAAGAAAAACAGTTAATAAAAGACTGGAGAATAAACACAGACAAAGAAAAGACGTCTGATGAATATGGAATGTTAATAAGTAACTTATTTAAATTTGATAATATAGATATAAATGAAATAGAGGATATAATAATATCTTCAGTTGTACCAAATGTAATGCATTCTCTTGAAAATTTTTGTATAAAATACTGTAACATAAATCCTAAGATAGTTGGTCCTGGGATAAAAACAGGATTGAATATAAAATACGACAATCCTAAGCAAGTAGGGGCAGATAGAATTGTAAATGCTGTTGCTGGTATAGAAAAGTACAAATATCCACTTATAATAGTTGATTTTGGAACAGCTACAACATTCTGTGCTATATCTGATAAAGGTGAATACCTAGGAGGTACTATAGCTCCAGGGATAAAGATATCAAGTGAAGCTTTATTCCAAAGAGCATCAAAACTTCCTAGAGTTGAACTTATAAAACCAGGAACTACAGTATGCAAAAATACTGTATCAGCTATGCAAGCTGGAATAGTTTATGGATATGTGGGATTAGTTGATAAGATAATAGAAATGATGAAAAAAGAACTTGATTATGAAAACATAAAAGTTGTTGCTACAGGAGGATTATCAACTCTTATAGCATCAGAAACAGATTCTATAGACTATGTAGATAAATACTTAACTTTAGAAGGATTAAGATTAATATACGAGAAGAACAAAGAATAGAGGGAATTGGGTTATTTGCCCAATTCTTTTTTTGAATAAATCAATTTCAAAATATGTATCTAAATTATGAATTTTGTGATAATGAATTAATTTATGGATATATATAAATAATAAAAATACATCATATAGGAGGAGACAAATGATAAAAATAGGAAATTTAGAGCTTGAAAATAAAGTCTTTTTATCGCCAATGGCTGGTGTAACAGACTTACCATTTAGGCTTATATGTAAAGAACAAAACTGTGGAATGCTTTATACAGAAATGATAAATGCTAAGGCATTATGTTATGATGATGAGAATACTAAAAAAATGCTTAAAATAGAAGATGCAGAGCATCCAGTAGCAGTTCAAATATTTGGTTCAGACCCAGAGTTTATGGGAAGAGCTGCTCAAATAATGAATGAATACCCAAATGAAGTATTAGATATAAATATGGGATGTCCAGCGCCTAAAGTTGTTAAAAATGGTGATGGATCAGCTCTTATGAAAAATCCTAAGCTCGCTGAAGAAGTTTTAAAGGCCGTAGTTAAAAATTCAGATAAGCCAGTAACTTTAAAAATAAGAAAAGGTTGGGACGACAATAGCATAAATGCAGTGGAGATAGCTAAAATAGCAGAAGCTTGTGGGATAAGTGCTTTAGCTATACATGGTAGAACTAGAGAACAATATTATTCTGGAAAAGCAGATTGGGATATAATAGGTGAAATAAAGAAAAATATAAGTATACCTGTCATAGGAAATGGAGATGTATTTACAGTAGAAGATGCTAGAAATATATTAGACAAAACAAATTGTGATGCTATAATGATAGGTAGAGGGGCTCAAGGTAACCCATGGATATTCAAGAGAATAAATCATTACATGCAAACTGGTGAGATATTACCAGAGCCAACATTAGAAGAAAAGATAAACACTTCTATTAAACATTTAGATTTAGCGGTAAAAGAGCATGGAGAATATGTTGCTGTAAGAGAAATGAGAAAGCATATAGGTTGGTACCTAAAAGGACTTAAAAACTCTGCTAGAGTTAGAGATGAAATAAATAAGATAGAAAGCCATGAAGAAGTAGTATCTAAGCTACGTGAGTATATGGAAGACTGCTTGACATTGAAATAAGAGTAACTTATAATATAGCGCATAAATTAAAAATGTATATTTTGAGCAAAATTTAAAAATTGGGCTTATGCCCAAATACATAGTGAAGGAGTTGTAGGGGTCATGGAAGATAAGAAAGAAATACTGTTAACTCAAGAAGGATTCGATAAGTTAGAGGAAGAAGTAGAGTTTTTAAAAACTGTAAGAAGAAGAGAAGTTGCTGATAGAATAAAGGTAGCTATATCTTTTGGAGATATATCTGAAAACTCTGAGTATGATGAAGCTAAGAATGAGCAAGCTCAAGTTGAAGAGAGAATAATGAAGTTAGAAAGTATGATAAGAAGAGCTGTTATCATAGATGAAAGTCAAATAGATGTTAATGTTGTTACTATAGGTTCAATAGTTAAAGTAAACGATGTTGAATTTGATGAAGAAGTTGAATATACAATAGTAGGTTCAGCAGAAGCAGACCCATATGAAGGAAGAATATCAAATGAATCTCCTGTAGGAAAAGCTCTTTTAGGAAGAACTATAGGAGATGTTGTAGAAGTACAAGTACCAGACGGAGTTGCTAAGTTTGAAATATTAGAAATAAAAAGATAATATGGGAGGTAAAACAAATGAATAATGATCAAACTCAAGAAGAACTTAGTGAAGTTCTTCAAATAAGAAGAGATAAGTTAGCTAAGCTACAAGAAATGGGAAGAGATCCTTTCCACCAAAGTAGATATGACAGAACTACTAACTCTATGGAAATAAAAAATAACTTTGAAGAATTTGAAGGAAAAGTAGTTAGAATAGCTGGACGTATAATGAGTAAGAGACTTCAAGGTAAAGCAGGATTCATCGATATACAAGATCAAGATGGAAGAATACAATGCTACGTTAGACTTGATAGAATAGGTGAAGAAGAGTATGCTATATTCTCTACATATGATATAGGAGATATAATAGGGCTTGAAGGTGAAGTATTCAAGACTAAAAAAGAAGAAATCTCTGTAAAAGCAAATGAAGTTGTTTTATTATCTAAATCACTTCAAATATTACCAGAAAAATATCATGGATTAAAAGACCAAGATTTAAGATATAGACAAAGATATGTTGACTTAATAGTTAACCCAGAAGTTAAAGATGCTTTTTTAACTAGAACTAAAGCATTAAAAGCTTTAAGATCTTTCTTAGATGAAAGAGGATTCTTAGAAGTTGAAACACCAATATTAAATACTATAGCTGGTGGGGCTAATGCTAGACCTTTCATAACTCATCATAATACACTAGATATACCTATGTACATGAGAATTGCCAATGAGTTATACTTAAAGAGACTTATAGTTGGTGGATTTGATAAAGTATACGAAATGGGTAGAATGTTTAGAAATGAAGGTATGTCTATAAAGCATAACCCAGAGTATACTGCTATAGAATTATACCAAGCTTATGCAGATTACACAGATATGATGGATATAACTGAAAATGTTATAGCTTATATGGCTGAAGCTGCTACAGGAAGTATGAAGGTAAATTATCAAGGAACTGAAATAGACTTCACTCCTCCATGGAGAAGAATGACTATGGAAGACTGTGTTAAAGAATATACTGGTGTAGATTTCTCAAAAATAGACACAGATGAAGAAGCTTTAGCAGTTGCTAAAGAAAAAGGAATAGAAATAACTCCTGGAATGAGAAGAGGAGAAGTTATAAATGCAATGTTCGAAGAATTTGGAGAAGATAAGTTAATCCAACCTACATTTATAACTCACCATCCAGTTGAAGTATCTCCACTTGCTAAGAGAAATGTAGAAGATCCAAGAAAAACAGATAGATTCGAAGCATTTGCAAATAAGTGGGAATTAGCTAACGCATTCTCTGAGTTAAATGATCCAATAGATCAAAAAGAAAGATTTATGGACCAATTAAGAAAGAAAGAATTAGGAGATGACGAAGCTTGTGATATGGATGAAGATTTCGTAAATGCTCTAGAAGTAGGTCTTCCTCCAACTGGTGGATTAGGAATAGGTATAGATAGAGTTATGATGTTATTAACAAATTCTCCATCTATAAGAGACGTAATTTTATTCCCAACAATGAAACCAATAGATAACTCTACAAGCAACAAAGCAGACCAAGAATAGATTATGAATAAAAACCCTATAAAATAGCTTTTAAAAGCTATTTTATAGGGTTTTTATTTTGATTTAATGATAATTAAGGTTTAAATATAATATAGCGCTTACAACTAGAAGTAATGTATTTTAAGCGTTAAAAATCTTATTTACTATGCAAAAAATTGATAAAAGATTAAATAATAAAATATAATTTTTAGCAAGAATCATTAAAAAAATATACAAAATAGTGAAGAATATAGTATCCCAATGGGAGAAAGGATATTAAAAAAATAAAAAATGAAGATATATAGATTAATTTTTATAAAGGAAAGCTTAATAAAAATATAGAAAAATACATAAAATTAAGTTTAGGGGGAAATAGTATGTTTGGGGTTATGAATTGGATATGTTTAATATGTGTTAGTTTATTAGTTGGAGAAATTATGATTTATTTTTGCAAAGATGTAATAAAAATTTTAGATTTAAGTAAAAATAAAAAAGCTAGAAGTGTTGAAATTACTAAAGCTAGAGAACAAGTAAATATATATGAAACTAAGATAGCAAAATAAAATTAAAAAAAGTTTTGAAAAAGTGTTGACGTTATAAAAATAAGGTGGTATAGTATTACTTGTCCTTAAGAAAAAGGCAAAACGAAAAACACAAAATAAAGTGTAAATAAGAACTTTGAAAATTAAACAGTAGGTTAATTTATAATAACTGATTCTTAAAAGAATCGAAAACAAACCAAGCCAGATATTCAGATAATGATAGTCTGAGCAGGTAACAACTTTTATTTGAGAGTTTGATCCTGGCTCAGGATGAACGCTGGCGGCGTGCCTAACACATGCAAGTCGAGCGATTTACTTCGGTAAAGAGCGGCGGACGGGTGAGTAACGCGTGGGTAACCTGCCCTGTACACACGGATAACATACCGAAAGGTATGCTAATACGAGATAACATGAGAGAGTCGCATGGCTTTCTTATCAAAGCTTTTGCGGTACAGGATGGACCCGCGTCTGATTAGCTAGTTGGTAAGGTAACGGCTTACCAAGGCGACGATCAGTAGCCGACCTGAGAGGGTGATCGGCCACATTGGAACTGAGACACGGTCCAAACTC
>NZ_JBDPHA010000008.1:59056-144863 GCF_039841805.1 Romboutsia sp. 1001216sp1 | reverse complement strand
GCACATCCACCATTATCTACTATATCCTTAGCTTTAGCTTCACAAGCTTCTTTTCCAAGTGCAAGTATAGCTACTTTTGCATTACACTTTGCTAATGCATCAACCATAGCTCCACAAAGTACTCCTGTTCCACCTGTTACTACAACTACTTTATCTTTTAGATCAACATTAAATGGTAATTTCATGTTATTGCCTCCCCTTTAGTCTTCTATACTTGTATACTAGCATATCCTCCTCAGGAAAACAATATCTTTTTCATTTTTTTATAAAATATTTTATATTCCGTTTATTTTCTACATAAAATAATTATTTTTTACTAAATTTATTTAGTTTACATTACAATTAATATAATTTAACATTTACTTAGTAGGTTTTAGTTCATAAAAAAATTCTCTTCACGTAAGCGACGTGTCGGCGAAATGCTTCATGTCCCCAACGACTTCGTCCGTTGCTCAAAATGTCATTTTTTAAGCCACTGTGTGGGCGAATCCATTTACATTTTCAAGCCTATTGAAATATCTTATTTTTATAAGTTATGAGCAGTTTTATACTTGATATAATTTCCTTATATGTAAAAAAATAAGCATCTGTAATTACAGATACTTATTTAAAATAAATACTTACATCATCATTGTCTTTTATCAATGTTCTCCATTCTTTAGCTGGTAATACTATATGTTTTTGTATATAATCATCTATCTTATCTACTTCTTTGTTTTTTATTATGTTTAGCATTTCTTCATGTTGACTTATTATTTTATTTCTATTAGTTTTCATTTCAGATAATAATCTCATTCTATTATAATGAGTACTTATATTCATTATACTATCCCATATGTTTATTTTATTACATCCTAAAAATATTAACCTATGAAATTTTTTATCTAAATTATGAAACTCTATTTCTTTTCCTTCTATATCACATAATAACTTTTGTGCAAATAGATTTTTTTCTAATTCTATAAATAAATCCTCTGGAAAATATTCGCAAGCTTCTTTTAAAACTTCTTTTTCTATAGTAGATCTCATAAATATAGCTTCGTCTATTATTTTACTATCCATTAAAGAAACATAAGTACCTGATTGCGGCTTAACCTCTATCAAGTGCTCATTTTTTAATTTCATTAAAACTTCTCTAATAGGTGTTCTTGATATATTTAGTTTTTCTGATAAGTCAGACTCGCTAAGTAGTTCTCCTGGCTTTAGTTCTAAAGACATTATATTGTCTTTTAAAATTCTATATGCATATTCTTTACCTGTTTCTTTGTATTTCTTTTCGTAAAGTATCATTATTTCCTCCAATTGGTTACTTTTTATTAGTGTTGTATATTAGTATATTAGTAAATTCACAATATAAATCAAAAAACTCTAAGATTATAAAATAAAATTTTACCATAATTATTGATTATTGACAAAAATAAAATAATTCCTCACTTTTATTGTAACAACTATGTGGTGATAATACTATATAATTCTTTATAAATTATAAATAAATTTTACTTTCGTAGAATTTTAGCTAAAAATTCTACGAAAATAAAATTAATATATTATATATAATTAATACTTAGTTAATTTTTTAATTATATATAATAAAATTTTAATATATGTCTATCTTACAGAAGTATATATATCAGAAAACTCTATATCTATATTCTCTACATATTTATTATATTTAAATGCATTCTGGCTTACATAGTTTTCTTCACATAACCTTATTGGTATAACTATCTTAAACTCACTTCCTACCTTTTCTTCACTATCTACTTTTATAGTACCTCCATGTAAATCCACTAAAGATTTAACTATTGATAAACCTATTCCACTTCCTTCGCTAGGTTTTGTTATTCTATTATTTACTTGCTTAAATAGAGTAAATACCTCTTCTAATTTATCTTTTGGTATACCTATTCCACTATCTTTAATACTCATATTTAAATTTTTATCATCTATATCTAATTTTACGTATATAATTCCATTTTCTGTATTATATTTTATTGCATTAGATAGTAAGTTTAATATAATCCTATCCATTTTTTCTAAGTCAAACGCCATTATTTTTTCTTCTACATTTGTATCAAAGATTAATTTTATCCCCTCTTCTTTTGCATAGCTTTGTACAGAGTCACATATATTTTCTATAAACTCTACTATATTATAATTTTGCGGATTATATTCTAAGCAGCCTGCATTTAGCCTTGTACTGTCAATTAAATTATTTACCATTTTTAATAACCTATAGCTATTTTGTCTTATTATATTTGTATATTTTTTATATTCTTCATCATGGTTATTTCGTTTTGTAATAGCTTCCATTAACTGTATAGAACTAAATATAAGATTTAATGGTGTCTTAAATTCATGAGATAAATTAGCAAAAAATTCCATTCTAAGGCTTTCAAATTCAAGCTCTGCCTCTTTTCTATGAGATATATCTCGAGATATTCCAAGCACCCCAGATACAACTTTATTGCTATCTAACATTGGTACCTTTACTGTTTCAAAATATCTAACTCTTCCATCATCTGATATAGATGAATTATTAGATATAAGCTTACTTTTAGTTTTCATTATATTTTTTTCTTCTATCTCATATTTCTTTATTTTATCATGAGGTGTATTTATATCTTTTTCAGTTTTTCCTATGATATCTTCTTTAGTCATATTTCTATTTTCTGCAAATACTTTATTACAATGTCTAAATACTCCATGTTTGTCTTTTAAAAATATACTATCTGGAATATTATCACTAATTAAATTTAACATTTTAATAGCTGACAATTGATTATTATATTCAATATTTTCTATAACCTCTAAGCATATTCCTATGGTTCCTAATATTTCTTTATTTTCATTTTTTATAAGTTTTATAAATCCATTATAAAATTTTCCATCATAAGAAAATAGCCCATATTTAGATTCTTTACTTTGTTTAATAATATATTCTTCTCCTTTTGAGAATAATTTTGCTACCTCCTCTGGATATATCTCTTCATCTGTTTTTCCTATCATATTTTCAGTTGTTGTATATTTACCTTCTGTTATTTCTTTATTTGTATATACATACCTGCCATCTCTGTCTTTTAGCCATATAACTCCACCTAATGCATTCATAAGTTCTTTTATATTTTTATCTATATCAATTTTTCTTTTAAACCATATTAAATATCTATTTTCTGATATTTTTATTATCTCTATTTCATAAAATGACTTTATATCTTTTATATATATTTTTTTAATTTTGTCTTCTATATGCCTATCTATTTCTAGAAAAGCTTCTTTGTATCCTATATTGTCAATACTATAAATATTTCCTTTAATTATCTTATCCCCTATTAATTCATTAAATCTTTTATTTATATCTACTACTTTAATTTTGTTTATTTCATCCATCTCTATATATACATATGGTATAGGGATGTAAGAAATCATTTTCAAGTATTCTTCTTTATTTAACATAATTTCCTCCCCCGTTAGACATTATCCTATGATAGATTATAGTATATTTTAAATTAAAATGGTATTTTTTAATTTTTTTTGTTTAAAATTTCTAAATAGTGTGTATATATAAAATATAATAATTTCAAATTATTTTAATATAAATTAGGAGGATATAATTATGATAAGAGTTTGTTCAGCATGTTCTGGAATGAGTATAGATGATTTAAGAGAGGCTTTACTAGGTAGAGAAATAGAAAATGAATGTATAGGTGAATGTGGTGCTGAGTTTACAGCATACGTAGGAGATGAACTAATAACAGCATCTTCATTTGACGATTTTGTTAATCAAGCTAAAGAAGTAAAATAGTTTACAAAACCTCTAAAAAATAAATTTCCCTTTAATAAAAAAAGCTATCTTGTTTATAGATAGCTTTTTTGTAATTTAAAATAAATTTCTAAATAACTTTTATTATTTGAAGTAGCTTTCAAATACATCTTCTTTTTCTTTATCTTCTACATTTAAATTTATATATTTTATATTTTTCATTCCGCAAACTTCTAATGTTCCTTTTATTATTACTGTTTCTATTGGGTTATTTAATTTATCTTTTAAATAGCTTGTGTTTGATTCTGATGTAGTTATAACCATACCTGATTTTATATTGCTTAAAAGTCCCTTTGTTTTATTATCTTCTTCACTAAATGCAAAGTTTTTTATAAATACCTTATCAAAAAAACCTTTTAGTATTGCAGGTACATTGTTAAACCAAACTGGAAAAACTAGAATTATCTCATCACTATTTCTTATACTTTGTTGATATTTTTTAACTAATTCATCATCAGTCTTACCTTCATTATATAACTGTTCTTCTTTTTCAGTCATTACAGGATTGAAGTTATCTTTGTACAAATCTATTATTTCATATTCTGCTCTATTTTCAATCAGCTTTTTTGATAATTTTTCTACGATTTTTTTACTAAAAGATTTTTCACTTGGACTTGCTACTATTATTGTAGTTTTCATAAAATACATCCTTCCTTTCTTTCTTATATGTATTTAGTATAAATAATATTTTTATTTAATATTCATACAATATAGATATGTATATACTAAATACATAAAAAAATAGAGTGTAAGATATTTTACACTCTATTTTTTTATAATTTATTTTATTACATTTATACATTCATTAACTATAGACTTGTCTATACCGCCTACTTGTATAAGTTTTGTAGCATTTTTTATTACTGACTTATCACTATTGTTATGAACTAGTACAACAGGATAATTTTTAGCAAGTGGAGATACTGTTAAGGCATCTACTAATGTATATCCTTTTGATATATAAAACTCATTAGTATTAGGATAGAACTTTTCTATAACTAGCTTATTAGTAGCAAATCTATCACTTCCTCCAAGTCTAGTTGCATTTGTTTTATTTACTATATTATCACTCATTGATATACTAGATCCTATAACATAAGTACTTTTGTTATTAGTGTTAAATGGTATGTCTTTTCCATTTGTTAATATTATTGGTACTCCATCACGACTTGCAATTGGAGATACACTCATAGCATCTGGTTCTCCTTTATATCCATTTACTAAAAATACTTTATCTATATTTGGATTTATTTTTTTTATTTCATCTGCAACTTTATAACTTGTTTCTTCTCTGCTATTTCCAGAAAGTCTTATAACTTCTTTTCCTTGTGATTTTAAATCACTTTCTATTTTTGGTGATATAACACTTTTTCCACCTATTAAATATACTTTATTAACTCCATTTAATCTTTCTTTTGTTTCATTTGGTATAGAATCTACTTTTGTTAAAAGTATTGGTGATTTAGTTATTCCTGATAATCCACTTGCACTAAGTCCATCTGCTAATGTTTTATCTCCATTAACAAGTATTGCACTAGTATAGTTTTGGTTATCAGATATCATAGCAGCTGTCTCATATCTATCATTACCTATTATAGTATCTAATATTACCTTATCTTTTTGATTATTTATAATATTTACATCATTTTTATTTACATATCCTTTAAATGTATAGTCATAACTTCCTGGTATAGGATTAGCTACATTAGATGGAGTTATTCTATCAGGATTTATCTCAATATTTGAGTTTCTATCATCAGATATTAAAACTACTTCACCTTTATCTGATGTATATAATCTATTTCCACTTTTATCATTTATATTTGATGACTTATTAAGCATTCCTATTTTATATCTATTATAGTCATCTCCTAAACCTCTAGATGATAATTCTACATCCATTTCATTCATATAACTTGATGCTTTTTCTGACCAATATGGATCTGATGCATATCTAACATTACATCCAATTTCTTTATTTCCAAGATTATTACCATTATATTTCCAACTATTTGGATTTAAATATTCATTTGACATCCATTCTTTTGCAAACTCATTTATACAATTTTCTATGCTTTTAAAGTAATTTGCATTATTTGGATTGCTATCCTTTGCATTTATTCCAAATATATTATTTTTTTGTTTAGCTAAAGTAGACGTTCCCTTAGCTGATTCATTCATAGCTATTCCAACCATAACTGATGCATTTACTCCATATTTATTTTGAGCTTTTATAAAATATTTTCCTGTATTTCTAAGAACACTGTCACTTGGTGTTTTAGCTTTAAAATACTCATTTATATCATTAGCATCATATGAACTTTTACTTCTACCTGGTAAATATTGATAGTAGTTATAGTATGGTTCATTAGTATTTACTGCATTGTTATGATTATTTTCTTTTGCATCGCTTATAAGTTTGTTTATATCATCATAAAAATAATTTCCATCATAGCTATAATACTTTACTTCATTTTTCATAAATGAAGGTGCTTGTCCTATTGTTCTATAAGTTCCTGTATTTCCTTGTACATTCGAACTTATATAATGGCTTAATTTTCCATTTACATTTTTATAGTAGCTTAAATTTTTAGCTTGATTTATAGGAAGTACTACTATATTTGTACCTTTATCATCTTGCTTTTTAATCCATCCGCTAAATCCAGCAACTTCTATCTTTGCCATAGTTTCAGTTTCTTCTATAACTGGAACATCCTCTATATATCCATGATTTATATATGTATATTCATTAGTGTCGTTTGCATTTTTATATAACTTTGCAGTATAGTTTATAGAACTTTCAGATATTCCATCTCCTAATTTTACAATACGACCTATAGAGTTTGTACTATATACTATTAAACCTTCTTTATTTATAACTGATGGTACTATATTTTCATAACTATACTCATTTTGTATATTTTTTGCTATATTTACAGCTTCATCGTAAGTATTAGCTTCTTTATAAAATATATATTTTCCATCTTGGCTAGCTAGTGCTACCTCATAGTTTGAATTTGTTTTGGTTTTTAGATATTTGAAATTATTAAGTTCCTCTATATCTTGTTTGACTTCTGTAGGCATCTCTGACATGTAATTAGATATGCTATGTGATTTAGGCATTGGTTTTGTATATGTTTCATATTCATTAGAATTAGCATAAGAAACATTTCCCAACATTAAGCCACTTATAGCTAATGATAAGTATACACTTTTCTTTAATTTCATATATTTTCCCCCTATTTTTGTATATATACTAAATTATAACATATATGTTTTATATTCTCAAAGTAAGTTCATAATATTATAAAATAAAACACTTAGCATAATATTATGCTAAGTGTTTTTTCTATTTACCCTTATGATTTATTTCTTTTACTTGAATTAATTCAAATTCTTTATTTTTTATATTTATATCAAAAGCTTGCCCAAATCCTTTTACTAATCTTCCACTTTTTATATTTAACTTAAATATATCAAAGTCTAAAGTTTTTAATACCATCATCATAGATGGGTCATGTACTTCATCAAACTTATTGTATATAGCCTCATCTGCATTTTCTAATTTAGTAGCTTCACATTCAAATGACACTCTTTTTCTTGCAAATATAGTTTTTGAATCTTTTTCATCTTCTATTATCATAACTGAACAATTTTTATCATTTGTTAAATTATAGTAATGACTTGCTGCTTTACTTAAATATAAATATATATCTTTATCTATCATAACAAATGGTGCATAACTTATTTCTGGTAATTTATTTTCATTTAATGAACTTATCATTAAGCTTTTTTGATTGTTTATTATATTTTCCATATTAATTGTCTCCTGTCTATAACTTTACGTTAAGTATTCTTTCTATTATATATACACACCCTCTAAAACCTATATATGGAGTGTATGGATATATATTTACTTTATTTAAGTTTGGATTACTTACTTGTAACTTCATCTTAGCGTTACTTTTCATGTCTAAACTTGGTCCATCACCAAATAATCCTAGAAGTTGTGTATTTTTTAGATATTTCATTCTATCCAATTCACTTCCTGTAGAAACTAAATCTTCTTCACTGTCTATTTTATGTAGCACTTCTTTTCTATCTACACATAAATTTAATTCACTAAGCATATCACTTATTCCTAGTACAGTATCATAATCTCCAAATAGTGCACATTTTTTACTTTCTTTGTAGAAGAAGAACTTACGCTTTACACTAAACATGTTATTTTTAACAAAGCTTATTTCTTTATTGTATAATTCTTTGTTTAGCTCATACCCTTCTATTTCATTTACTGCTTCTATAAATTCCATAGTATTTTTAAGACCATATAAACTTTTATATACATATGGTATATTGTACTTTTCTTTCATATATTTAGCAGCTTTTAATCCTTCTTTTCTAACTACTACATTAAGAGATGCTTTCGCTGCGTTTTCTATGTCTTCTATAGAAGTATCACAAGTAAACATTGTATTTAAGTCTTTATTAAATAGCTCTTTCATAATTCTTTTTAATTCATAGCTATCACTTAAGAAGTTGTATTTATCTATGTTATATCCTATAATGTTGTACTTATTTATATCTTTAGTGTTGTCTTTAGTTATTTCTTTTACTAATAACTCTAATATATTTTCAACACCTATGTTGTAGTCGTCCTTAAGCCCACCTGTAGTTATAGGTATTAATTTTGCTTTTACTTTATCTTTAAGTACTCTACATACACTTTTAATATCTGCACCTATTATAGATGATATAGATGATGCCATTACAAATATGTATTTAGGCTTTATATTTTCATCTAATTCTATTATTGCATTTTCAATTCTATCGTACTTTCCAAATGTAACATCACTTTGATCCATATGAGTTGAATATATTTTTGCTCTTTCTTCTCCATTTAAGCTTCCTATTGCCTCTATTGAATAGTGTGTTGTTCCTGCTGGACCAAATTCTATAATACATGCATTATTTATTGATGACAGTGTCCATACTGTTCCCATTCTATCATTTGCTACGGGGAAATATTTACATACCTGCATACATCATTCCTCCCATTTTGCTAGTTTCTAATTCATATAGCTTTATTAAGTCTTTCATCATATCTATAGGTAGTTCATATCCTATTTTTTGTGCATGAGAGTCTAGTGTTATTTGCATTAACCCTTTTTCTCTAAGTATTATAGGGCTTTCGTGACCTATATATACATCTGCTCCTATTGTTTCATATAAATGTCTAAGTGGTGCTATATTTGCTATTCTACTTATGTATGGGTTATATCCTTTTTTAGATATATTTTCCTTGTACTTTATATCTTGTTCATATAACTCTCTAATTTGTACAAACACTGGTATCATACCTAAATCACTTAAAAAGTCTACAGTTTCAAAAGCCATCATAGGTGTATTTCCATATATAAGTTTTTTTCCTTTTAAAATATCACTACACTTTCTAAAAAGCTCATCATATTCATCTATCTTATCTTCTAATTTATTTAATAAATCTACATTTAATAATTCTTCTAATCTCTTGTAGTTTTTATATATTGTACTTTTATCCATATGCTTATCAAAGTATATATAGTCTATATCAAACTTTTTCTTCATAGCTTTAGCCAAATCTATTGCTATCATATCTGTTACTATATTTACTTTTGATTTTGATGCATTTTTTATAGCATCTATATCGCACTTTGATGGTATCACAGTATTAATGCTAACTCCTTCGCTTTTAAGAAGTTTCACAAGTTCTGTAGATTCAACATTTTCTTGCCTATGTCCTAGTATGTTAATTCCTTCTTTTTCTTTTGATTTTTTCATACAAGTACTTAGTGCTTTTAAGCTTCTAGACATTCCTGGTATATGAGAGTTGCACTTAAAATGTTCTGTGTTTACTACAAATATAGGTACATCAACTTCACCATCTAAGCTATACTCTATTGAAGAATAATCTTCTCCTATAAGCTCTGGTACACAAGTTGTTACTATCATTATGGCATCGCATTCTTCTATTTCTATTATTTGTTTTATAGCTTCTTCTACCTTTTTTTGCCCACCAAATACTATATCTTTGTCTTTTAAAACTACTGAATAGACACTATCATTTCCTTTTTGTCTATGATATGCAAAGTTTTTAGTGTAGTAAGTACATTCACTAGTTCCTACTACAACTAGTGGCATATTTTTTATATAACTTGCAGTAAGGGCTACCCCAAATAATGGACAATGTGTCCCTGGAAATATTGCATGAGATAAACTTTTTATATCTTTATCTTCATTTATTTCATCTAATCTATTTAAAATATCTAAAGTATACATACTTCTCCTCTTATTATGTAAATTTTGATTTTGACTCTTTCTTATATTTATTGACTTATTTAATCATTAGCTTTAAGACACTAGTCTTTGTGCCTTTATAGTTTTTATAGGGTGTATTCTAGGTTTATTACTTTGTGGATCATTATCTATATCACACTCTATTTTATAAACTTTTTTTATAACATCCTTATTTACAACATCATTTGGTCTACCATCACTTATAATTTGACCATCTTTCATAATTATAAGCCTATCGCTATACTTACTAGCTTGATTTAACTCATGTAGTACCATTACTATTGTTATTTTAAACTTTTCATTTATTTCTCTAACTAACTCCATAAGCTCTAGTTGATATGATATATCTAAATATGTAGTAGGCTCATCAAGAAGTAATATATCTGGCTTTTGACATAGTGCTTGTGCAATATAAGCCCTTTGTCTTTCTCCTCCTGATAATGCCCCTATTGGAGTCTTTTTATATTTACTAAGGCCTGTATTTTCTATTGCCCAGTCTACTATTTCTTTATCATTATTTGTTTTAGTTTCAAACCATTTTTTGTGAGGGATTCTTCCAAAATAAACAAGTTCTTCAACTGTTAAATCCATAGGTGCATTGTTGTGTTGAGATAATAAGCACACCTTTTGAGCTATTAATTTTCCCTTTAAGTCTTTTATTCTTTTTCCTTCTAAAAAAACTTCTCCACTTAAAGGCTTTATCATCCTAGATAAACTCTTTAATAAAGTTGATTTTCCACATCCATTTGGACCTATTATGGATACAACTTCTCCTTTATTTATTTCTAAGTTTAAATTCTCTATTATAACTTTATCTTCATATCCAACTTTTAAATTACTAGCACTTATCATTAATAATCTCCTCTCTTTCTTAGTAAGTATAAGAAAAACGGACCTCCAACTATAGACATAATAACTCCAACTGGTATTTCTATAGCTCCACCTATGGTTCTTCCTAAAGTATCTGCAACTAATAATACTATACTCCCTAGTACCATACTAAAAGGTATAGTGTATTTATGATCACTTCCCATAATCATTCTAGATATATGAGGAACAATAAGTCCAACAAAGCTTATAACTCCTACAACTGATGTTGATATAGCAGCTAAAAATACTGCTACACCTGAAATTAATAGTCTAGTTAAGTTAACATTAAATCCAAGATTTGTTGCTGCTTCATCTCCAAGTTGTAAAACATTTGCACTTCTTATAAGAAGTAGTGATACTATAAGTGCTATTATAGAATATCCAAATAACATATTAACATCTACCCAAGTTTTAGTAGCTAAGCTTCCATTTAACCAAAGCATAGCACTTTGTATCCTATCACTATACATTGTTGATAAAAATGATATAACTCCTCCTAATATAGTATTTACAGCAACCCCTGCTAATACTATTCTTCCTGGCTTTATTCCATTTTTATAAGCCATTAAAAATACTAATATACATGCTATAGCACCACCTACAAATGCAACTATAGGTAGTATATTCGTATACTTTGGAGCTAATAAAAGTATTATAATAGCAGCTACACTAGCACCTGTTGATACTCCTGTTATACCAGGGTCTGCTAGTGGATTTTTCATAACTGATTGAAGTAATATTCCTGCTACTGCTAAGTTTGCTCCAACTAATGCTGCTAGTATATTTCTTGGTAACCTCATCTTATAGACAATAGTAGTTACTACTTTATTATCATCATTTATAAGAGCTTTAATTATTTCATTAAAACTTAAATCTACACTACCTATAGTAGAAAGCAGTACTAAAAGTACTGCTAACATTATAAAACTTATACCTATAGTTAAATATTTTTTATTTAGCTTCATACCTAGTTACCGTAAAGTACATTCCCTAAAGTTTTTATAGCTTCTTTTACTTGTAGGTTTGCAGATACGTTAAATATAGCAGGGTCTAAATCTATCACTTTTCCATTTTTATATGCATCTAACTCTTTGTATGCTGGATTTTTATCAAAAGCATCATCAAAAGCTTTTTTAGTTTCTTCTATATTTCCATGTGCAAATCTAAGTATATAATCAGGATTTTCTTTTATTATTTGCTCTAAACTAAATTGAACATAAGGTGAACTCATATCTCCCTCTAATTTATTAGTTATATTTTCTGCTCCCACAGTTTTTGCTAAATCCCCTAAATAAGAAGTTTCTGTGGCTAACATGAAGTTTTCTCCTCCACCAAATATTATTGCTACTGTCGGTGCTTTTTCACTTTTATTAGCTGTAGCTTCTTTTTCAACTTCTTTTAATTCGTTTATTACTTTAGTCGCTTCTTCTTCTTTATTTATTTTTTTTCCTAACTCTTCAATACTTTTTACAAATTCTGTATATGTTCCTGTATTAAAGTAGAAAGTATTTAAATCATACTCTTTCATACTATCTTTTACATTTTCTTTAAACATACTATCCATTATAAATACATCAGGCTCTAGAGATGCTACTATTTCTAAATCAGGATTCATTGCTTGACCTACTTCTGGTAATCCTTTAAACTTTTCTGGTATTTCCATTTTAGTTGTAGGTATTCCTATAACATTTGCATCTAATTTATCTAATACTTGTGTAGCTGAAACTGTCGCAGCTACTACGTCTAATTCCTCAACTTGAGCACCTTTAACGGCTGTATCACTTTCTTTTTCACTTTGACTACTATTATTAGTACACCCTGTTATAAATAATGCTGATACTAAAAATACTGATGCTAATTTTCTAAATTTCATAATATTTCCTCCATTTTGTTTTAATTTTATATTTAATGTGTTTATTTTTATATAATTTTTATAAGCTAAATTGCTGTTTTACAGGCTAGTTATTCACTAACTATTTTTCTAGCCAAATTCATATATATACTTGCCATCTCGCTCTCTTTATCTTTTTCTATAACTGTTTTCCCATCATTTTCAGATATTTGAACTATTTGATTTCTAGGTATATAGTGAAAAACATTACTATTTATTTCATTACATAAATTTTCTACTAATTCAACTTCACCATCTACATTTTTGGCATTTAATATAATACCTTTTAATGATGCATATCCTCTACTTTTAAATTGATTAACTGCTGTAGATATATTACTCGCTGCATACATAGACATCATCTCACCAGATGTTACTATATAAACATCCTTAGCGTATCCATTTCTTATTGGCATTGAAAATCCTCCACATACAACATCTCCAAGTACGTCGTATATGACTATATCTGGCTTATAAACTTCAAAAGCCTCTAATTCTTCTAACTTTTCAAAAGCTGCTATTATACCTCTACCAGCACATCCAACACCAGGAGTTGGTCCTCCAGCTTCAACACAAAGCACTCCATTATATCCTTCAAATACAATATCTTTAAGGTCTATATCGTCACCTTTTTCATTCATTACATCTAATACTGTAGGTATAAACTTTCCTTTCATTAGATTTTTAGTTGAATCTGCTTTTGGGTCACACCCTATTTGCATTACCTTATATCCTAATTGTGAAAGAGCCGCTGATAAATTCGACGTTGTCGTAGATTTACCTATGCCTCCTTTGCCATATATCGCTATTTTTCTCATTGACTTTCTCCTCGTTTTAATAGATAATATTGATGATATTGATTATCATTTACTCTTTAAGTATATTATAAAAATTTTTATAGTTCTTTAATTATATTTGCTATTTTTATAAATATTTTCAGTTTAAAATATTTCAATTCTAAATTTTAAAGTTAAAATAATTTGATTATATTAACTAGTTTTAATCAAGTTTTGGAGGAGATCATGAGTAATTTGGAAAGTATATTGAAAGATTTTTATGACTGTCTAGATATTCCTATACAGTTTGTCAATGAAAAGTTTATCCCTATTTATAAAATAGGATTTTCAAAGGATATTGATTTGGTATTAGAAAAAACAAACATATATAATAATTTAAAAGAAAGTACTATTTCAAGTATAAACCTTACATATTTTGAAAATATACACTTTATAGTAACACCTTTAACGGATACTAGATTTAATGGATACTTTATAGTTGGACCATTTAAATCAAAATATATATGTAGTGAGTTAAATATTCCATTTAAACCTTATTCTTGCATTAACTACATATTAACTATGCTAAAAAGCATTATAAAAGGTCAAATTAATAAAGATAATAAATTTAATCCATACATTAAAGATAGTATTGATTACATACATAAAAATTACGCTTCTACTAATATGGATGATATTTGCAATTATCTAAGCATAAATAAAAGCTATTTTTGTTCTATATTTAAAAAAGAAACTGGATATACTTTTACTAATTTTTTAAATAAATTTAGAATAGAAAAAAGCAAAGAGTTTTTGAAAAATAAAAATTTTACAATATTAGATGTTGCTTTATTGGTTGGATATAATAACCATAACTACTATACAACACTTTTTAAAAAACTAAATGGTATAACACCTATTGAATATAGAAATAATCTTAAAGCTAGTTAATTAATTTTATTATCTAGCTTTTTATATTATTTAAATAATCAATATTTGTATTTAAAAATAAAAAATGAGTAGCTTGAGTGCTACTCATTTAATTTAATAAAAATTTTTCTAATTCATCATATAATTCTATATCTTCCTTAACTATAGCTATAACTTCTTCATTAGCTTTTAAGAAATAAACTCCTATTACTTCTTTATCTTCTTCTAGCTGAAATTCTATGTCATCTTTATATAAGCCTTCTTTTTCTTCTTTTAATTTTTCAGATAAGCAAAGTATATTTTGGTCATATACTACCTTTTCTATAATACTAGCACTAGATACTTTTAAAGATGTTATCATATATATTGCTAATTCCGTTATGTAAAGTATTAATAATTCTTTTGTAAAATTATCTTTTATAAATTTTCTTATCTTATTGTTCTTGTCATTTATTGGATAAAGCTCAGTGAGTAATTCTTCAAACTTCATAGATAATTCTCCTTATTAAGATATTAAAGTCTTAATAATATGTATGAATATTTAAAGAATAATATACTCTTAAGTATTATTTCATTTAATACATAATTATAGATGTAATATAATTATATTATTTATTTTCTATTAAATATTTTTTTTATAAATCCTACTTTTTTTCTATTTTTTGGCTCTATTTCTTTAAATGAAATATCTTCATCATTTATTATTTTTAATGGATTTTCTATTAGTAATGTTTTAGCTCTATCTTCACCATAGTATTTACTTATATATGTGAAAACTTCTTTGATATATGGTTTTCTTCTTTCTTTATCATGTGCATCACTAGCTATAAACTGTACTAAATTACGATCTAATAAATATTTACAAACTTCAAATGACTTAGAACCTTTTTTTAATACACTTGAACTATTGATTTGAATAAGTCCCCCTTCATTTATAGCATCTTTTAAAATACTATAATTTTTTTGTATTTCCATATATCTTTCTACATGTGCAAGTATAGGTATATATCCCCTTATTTTAAACTCAAATATAACATCACTTAGATTTTTAGGAAAATTGCTAGGAGAAAATTCAACTAATACATATTTACTATTGTTTATACTTTTAAATTCTTTTTTATCTATATATTCTAATATATTTTCATTGTAATATATTTCATTTCCAACTAGCACATTTACATCTATATTATTTTTTATTAATTCATTATTAAAACTTGTGGCTATATCTAAAAGTTTATCTCCCATTATATAATCTTCAAATGCTGGATGATAATGTGATGTGTTTATTATAGTTTTTATACCTTCAGCTTGAGCTATTTTTGCCATTTCTAAAGCTTCTTCAAGGCTCTTAGCTCCATCATCCACTCCAGGTAATATGTGACAATGTATATCTATCATTTTTTATTCCCCCAATATTTACTTATATATTTTAATATATATCAAAATATTTATATAATCTACATGTTTGTATCAATATTTTAAATTGTTTTTTACATTCATTTGCAAAAAAAAAAGAATTTGCAAAATAAATTGCAAATCCTTACTCTTTTGATGTTTCTTTTTCATATTTAATTCTATTTTGCTTAATCCTAGTTATTTTGTTCCATTTATTTTTATATTTTTTATATCCTATAAATCCAGTTAACCTATAAAAAGAACATAATTGCCTATACCCAAAGCTCTCAACTATTGAAAATAGTATTAATTTTAATAGTGTAGTTATACTTGGTATATGTCTAAATACATAATTTTCAAGCATTACAGATGTTACAGATATTATAACACTATATAATATATATACTAGTAAAAATGTTGCTAAAAACTTTATATTTAAATATCCTGCAAAATATGAAACTATTATTATTAATAATCCAAATATATCTATTACACAAGAAAATAGCTCATATACTACAAAGTACATAAAAGAAAATATACCTACAAACCCATATTTTGGATTTAGAAATATATACTTATGGTTAAATAAACTTGTCATAAGCCCTATGTGCCATCTTCTTCTTTGTCCTTTCAGGTCTTTAAATGTTTCTGGTACTTGTGACCAGCAAATAGCATCATAAGCATATTTTATGTTATATTTTATCTTATTTTTTCTATAAAAAGAATGAAGTTTAACAACAAGGTCCATATCTTCACCAATTGTATTAGTGTCATATCCTCCAACATTTATAGCACAACTTTTCTTAAAAAGCCCAAACGCACCAGATATTATAAGATTGCCATTAAAACTATTAAACCAAACTCTAGTTGTCAAAAATACACGATAATATTCTATAGTCTGAAATATTACTAGTAACTTTTTTGGTGGCAATATTTTTTTTACTCTACCATTTTCTAAAACAACTTGATTTGCAACCTTTATATTTCCGCCTACTGCTATAGTAGTATCATCTTCCATAAATGGTGCTACTATATTAGTTAATGAATCATATTGAAGTATAGAGTCTGCATCTAATGATACAAATAGTGGATATCTAGATACATTAATTCCCATATTGAGAGCATCTGCCTTCCCACCATTTTCTTTTCTAACTAACGTTAATTTTATATTGTTTATAAATCTTTCATATACAAACTCTTCTTTTTTACATTTTACTAATCTTCTTATTGGCCTTGCTACTCTTTTTAGTTTAAATTTGTCTATAATTACCTTAGAAGTATCATCATTTGAACCATCATCTATTACTATTATTTCAAATTCTTTGTAGTCCAAACTAAGTAGAGATTCTATACAATCATTGACTGTTTTCTCTTCATTGTATGCTGGTACTAATATAGATATAGGAATATAATTTTCCTTATTATCTATTGCTAAAGCTTCTGAAAATCCTCTTTTTCTTTTACTCTCATTAAGCTGTAATACAGAGTATACTGTGGATATAAAAAATACAACAGCATATATAAATATATAATACATAAAGAAAATGTTAATATATCCAATAATTATCTCTAACATGAGTACACAACATCTCCTATCTCTTCTAAATATTTTTCATAAGATATTTTATCTTTTACAAACATAGCATAAAAAAGTATATCTCTTGAATATTTGTCTTCTTGTTTTATTATTCTTTCTTCTATATAGTCTTTGTCAAATCCAAGAAGAGACATGGCTGAGTTGTACCTTACATACCAATTTTTATCGGTTATTGTTTTAAGTAGTATCTCTATACTTTCTTCGCTATTATAATTTCCAAGAGTGCTTGCACACACAGTTCTATACTCCCAATCTTTACTATTTATTATATCTATTATAATTTGCTTCGCTTCTTTGTATTTAACTACTGCAAAATATTTTATTATACTTATCTTAACTTCTTTATGAGTATTTTCGCTTTTGAGCATGTTAAGTAAATCTAATTTTACATAATCTATCTTATTGTTTTTAAAGTGCTCTATTATAACCTTTTGAACTTCATAGTTAAGCTCATTAAACATTTTAATTAAATTTTTATTTAGTAGATTTTTGTTTCCACAAAACATATTAATTATATCTATAAACATTTTATTATTTACATATTTTCCATTATCTGATATATACCTTATAAAATTTATTAAATAATCTAAGTTTCCTATTTTAGATACACTCTTTAGAGCTAATGTTCTTAATTGAGTTGAATTTGTATTTAGACAATTATATAAAAAGTCTTTTATCTCTATATTAGATAATTTATATTCACCAAGCAACATAACATAATAAGATTTTATAATATCATCCTTTCTCTTACATGCCTTTATTTCATTTATTATAATATCCTCAAAGTTTTTTGCGTAAATCTTTGTGTATTTATGATTATTGTAGTCTTTATTAAATTCAAATAAGGCATTATGAAAGGAGTCTTTGTATCTTCTCTTTTTAATTTTATTTCTTACATACTCAATATTTATTTTTGTTATATTTTTTTTATTTTTTATATCTTCAAGCTGTTTTAATATTTCTTTTTTAAAAGTGTTATCTAAGTCTTGAACTTTCCTTTTGTGCCTTTTGTTATACATATCATTTACTATCATATAAATAACTGAACAAGAAATTATATATGTAAAAAAGGCTAACACTATATATATTATTGTTATATTTTTCATATCTCCCCCATTTAATTAGAGATTTTTGTTAATTCTTTTTGCAATATATAATAAGATTCTTTTAATCTTTCATGATAATTTGGCATTAACCAAGTATCTAGTTTAAAGCTTTCACTTTTTAGTCTAACTTTTTTATATTCACTATTTAAAGTCATGCCTATTTTAATGTCTTTTATTTTTATTGGTTTAATCTTGTATACCTCATAAAAATCATCTTGTATTTGTCTAGTTGATGGATCCATAAAATTAATAATCCCCCAAGGTATTCTTATTTCTACATAATCCTTGCCAACATAAAAGTCAGAAGCTGAGTTATAATCTAAGCTATTTGGATTACTATTTCCATAAACTAATTTACCTGTTTCATGTATTATAGCTTCTTCTTCACCATTTGATGTGTTATACATTTTAGGCCTTACCTCTATATAGATTGGTGAAAAGACATCCATATCTTTTTTGTGATTTATAAGATCTGGTCTTTTTTGATTATCTTTTTTATTAAGATAAAAATTAAATCTATTATAATATTCATGTACATAAATAGCACTATTATCTATATCATTTATATGTATTATAAAATCAACATTATCTTCAAAATTCAGCATAAACTGTGAGCTTTTTTTAACACCTGATTTAGGAGTTGTATCTAAGTCTATATAAATATCATCTTTTGATAAGTCTATATCTTTTGATAATTTTGCCATAAGATATAAATACTTTTCATCACTTTTAGCATATAAACTCATATCTTTATTTTTGCTTACAATGTCTTTTTCACTCCACTCATCTATACTATCATCTACATGACTTACACTTTTACCACTTCCTGGGTCAAATGCCATAAGACCAAAACTTTGGCTATAAGTTTGTGCATCACTCCAATAAGCTGATCGGTCTAATATTTTACTATCTGCTGTATTTGCTGAAGACCTACTCCAACTATCTTGAAATTCAAATAAAAAGCTTCCTGCACATCCTGAACTTTTTATAGCCCTATATAAGGATACTAAAGCATTTCCTTGTTCTTTTTCATCTATATATTTAATTTTATCAGAGTTCATATTAAAATCTCCACCAGTTCTAGATGATGGTATCCCATATTCCCCTATAACAACTGGTATTTTATGATTATTATTTAACTTTTTAAAATAATAATCCATCTTATCTACATATTCTTTTACTTCGTTGTAAGACGGATATATATTATAAGTTGCAAATAATCCTGTTTTTAATTTGCTTTTAGATTTTATATTTTCAGGGTTAAAATAATAATTTTGATTTTTTATTCTATCATCTTTTTCTATAAAAGTATTTTTTACAGGATTTTTTTGACCGCTGACTATATTATATGAAGATGAACCTATATAACTTATAAGACTTTGCTTTTTATAACTTTCTAGTTCATAGTCTAATAAATAATCTCCCATACTAGCCATATAAGATTCAAAAGATGATGCTTTATCATTTGTATATAAATATTTGCCATTATACTTTTCTTTCTCATTCATAATTTCATTATATATTATGTCATGCTTTGCAAACTCTATGCCTAGCGTATATCCTATAACATAATCTGAAACATCAGTATTGTAAAACTGTACTATATCTGGCTTATTATAGTTGTATGGATTACCATGTACTGAATCTACTATAAGCTTTATATTTGTTATAAATCCATCGTTTAAGTTACTACTTTGTGGATTTTCTCCATCCTTTAAATATTTTTCATCAAAGTATATTCCTTGCATTAAATATATTGGACTTTCTCTATTTTTATTGAATTTATCAAGTGCATTATAAAAATTATGACTCATAAGATTAGATACTTTTATGCAATTTGCTCCCATATTGTAGATATTACTTATCCATCTTAAATAATCATCTTCTGATACTAAATTATCACTTGGAAATGTTCCTGGTTTAGCTGAGTTTAAATTAACTCCTACTATATCTAGTTTTTCCCATTTTCCATTCTTTGCTATATATATTTCCTTTTCTTTAACTTTAGTGAAATATGTATCATTTTGTCCTACTAATTGATTAGTAGCTATTGAACTTATAAGATTATATATAAGTACAAATGCTATTATACAAATAAGTAAAAATTTCTTCATATCAATCTCCTACTAACTCGCCCATTTAGATAAGCTATCTATGTTTTCATCCATCCACTTGCCTCTATTTTTTATAAAATTTTTCATTAAATTTATTTCTTCTTCATAAGAATTTGCTTTTCCTGTAGTGTCTTCTAACAAATCTTTATTATTACCTAAGAATTTATTAAATGCATCTTCTCCATTACCATATTTTTGTATTATATTCCAATACATTCCAAAAACATCAGATTGATTACTTAGTTCAAATGACCATTTATCAAAGTTCCGTTTTACTGAAGTACCTAGGTAATTCTTAGTTTTATCTATAAGATTTATAAGATATTCATCACTAAGATAGTTTTTTCTTAATTCTTTATATCTACTTACAACTTTATTAGCAAATGCTCTATCCTCCATAAGTCTATCAAACCAATACCTTTGCAACATAAAAAATCCTTCATACTCAAAAGCTCTACTATCTTTATTTACTTCGTTATTTCCAAGTGATCTATTAAAATCCCATATAGGACCTGCTTTCATTTTTTCATTATAATCCTTATACATATATGTACTAAATATACCTGCATCAGTATTTAAGAAGAACTCATTAATAATATAAAAGTCTACAAAAGAATCTACATCTATATACTTTCTATATCCATTTTTAGGGTCATTAAATTTATCTGAATATAGTATTCTTTCAAACTCACTAATATATTTGTTGATATAATTATATTTGCCTGGTGTTAAATCTTTTTTAGGATATTCAATATTTAACGCATAGTCATATAAATGAGTTTCATATCCATAATTTCCAATTACAATATTATCTTCTTTATTTCTGTCCCTACTTATTATAAAACTAGTTTCATCGGTATTATCATGAGTTTTAACTATATCAACCCTGTCTTCTCCTCGTTTTATCTTTTCTATTAATAAATACACTCCCTTGTAGTGCTTTTTTTGTATAGTACTACTTCCATCATCTATAACAAAAACTTCACAAAACCTCACATCAGGTGCATACTCCATAATATTACTACCTACAGTATATGCTATATAATTTCTCATAAGAGACTTATCAGCAAAAGGACCATTTAATACCCAATCTGAATCCTTATCCATACCTAGCATTTTTTTATCTTTTTCATTTCCTTTTTTGTTTACAAGCTTTAGACTATACTGCTTTTTAGGAAAATATTTTGTTGTATTTCCTCTTATATTAATCATTGCACTACTTTCTAAACTTGGATTATCATTTAAATAATTATTTTCTTTATCTGAATTGTAAACTTGAATATTTGAAACTGTCTTTTCTTTATTAGATATGGATTTTCCATTAGTATCTATTACTATTAAAGGAAGGTTAAAACCATAATCCCCATAAGTATTTTGATATATTTTTTCATATTCTTTTGATCTATTCTCTTTGTATTTATAACTTGCTACTTCTTTAGCTTCTTTTAAATATGATGCTCCAATTAGTGATATAAAAATAAAACTAAGTGCCATAAATGCTTTAAATATATCTTTTTTCATTCATATCACCTATCCTATTGTTTCTCCATTTTGAGCAACTAAATTAACTGCACTAACACCTTCTATCTTGTATAAATTGTCTAATATATTTTTGTCATTACTATTTTTAAACTTTATTTGATAAATTATCTCTATATTATTTCCTACAGAGTTTTTAGCCCTTAACTGACTTCCTTTAAATGAGTCAAATACACATCTCATTATTTCTTCTTCTCTTTCTCTTTCACCTCTTATAATAAGAATGTATCTTTCTTCTTTGCCAATTCCACTAAAGCTAAACATAGAAAGTACTATAAATAAAAATAACGACCCAACTATAGCTATCATATAGTTTTGACTTCCTACACTAAGGCCTATAGCTATACACCAAAATATATATCCTGTATCTCTTGGATCTTTTATAGCTGTTCTAAAACGAACTATAGATAATGCCCCAACCATACCAAGTGATAATGCTATATCACTACCAATTACTATCATTACCATAGTAGTAACTAGTGTCAGCATTACAAGTGATACATTAAACTTTCTATTATACATTACTCCACTAAATGTTATTTTATATGTCCAAAATATAACCATTGAAAGTATAAATGCCATACTCATCATTTCAATAGCACTGAATAGATTTATATTTCCGCTAGGTGCTGTTAAGTATTTATATAATGTTTCTTTCATATTTCTCTCCCTTATTACTTAAAATATATAATTTTCATAAAACTTTCTAGAACTACAATACTTACTTAAAGACTGATTTGTAGTATATAAATTAGATAAAGCCTGTGATATCCAACAAAATAATTCTCCATCAAATTTAACTTCAAGTAGTGCATTATAATAGTTGACTATAGGATTCATAATAATGTCATCATCAAACATATCAAAATCAAATTCATTACTTCTTATATCACTATCTAATGTAACTCTTATATTATTTTCTTCATGTATATATGCTTTTCTATTATAATCAACTAAAACTACTGGTCTATATTGCCCTATTGTCATAATGTTGTATGCTGATTTTGCAGTTTCATTATTATATTTTAATAAAACACTATAATCTTTATTAATAAGTCTAATGGCATCCTCTCTACTTATTGTAACAGTCTCTTTTCTTTGGTTTATATTCATTTTTCTTTTTATTTCAAGCTTGACTTTCTCTGTTTTAGTGTCATATATTCTAAGTCTAATCTTTTTTCTAACTTCTTCTCCATTAATCTTAGAATAATAATCACAATTGTCTATGCTATCAAAATAAAGACTTCTTATTTTATATCCAAAACAATTATTATTTTTATCTTCTTTAAGGACATCTTTAAACAAATTGTCTACCTTATAATAATCCACTTCACTAATTGGATATTTTAGCTCTCTTCTATTTACTATCAAATTTTCACCTCCCGATTTTTATTTTATATATAAATGATTTTAGATTAAATTTTTTATCCAATTAATTTTATACCTTAATTATAATATTGTAAACTAATAAAAAAAGGATATATAAAAATATATCCTTAAAAACATATATATTAAACTAATTTTTCTAAAACACTATCTACAAATGCTCTTATACCGTCTACATTTTTAATAGCATCACTTTCAGTGTTGCCCTTAGTAGCTATATAAAACTTTAACTTAGGCTCCGTACCAGATGGTCTAATAGCAAGCCAAGATCCATCTTCTAAGAAGTACTTAATTACATTAGCACTTGGAAGATTATCTATTCCTTTTAAGTAATCTTTAAAATCAACAACCTTAGAGTTGTTTATTTCATTTATATGATTTTCTCTAAAGTATGTCATTATATCCTTAATCTTTGCTATACCTTCTATACCTTTTAAAGTTAAAGATATAGTTTCTTCTTTAAAGTATCCATACTTTTCATAAAGCTTAATTAATCCTTCATATAAGCTCATATTATTAGAAGCATAATAAACTGCCATCTCTGCTATTAAAAGTGATGTAACAACAGCATCCTTATCTCTAGCATGAGTTCCTACTAAATATCCATAGCTTTCTTCATATCCAAATAAGTATGAATTAGACTTAGTCTCTTCAAATGACTTTATCTTCTCTCCTATAAACTTAAATCCTGTAAGTACATTTAAAACATCTATATTGTTATCTTTAGCAATATCTGCACCAAATTCAGATGTAACTATAGTCTTTATAAGTACTGGATTTTCTTCTAGTCTATTAGCTTCTTTTCTTCCTTCTATTATGTAGTTTGTAAGCATTCCACCTATTTGATTTCCTGTAAGCATTTGATACTCACCACTTAAAGTCTTAACAGCAACACCAACTCTATCACAATCAGGATCAGTAGCTATTACTAAATCAGCTCCTACTTCTTTAGCTAAGTTGATTCCTCTAACTAATGCTTTTTTATCTTCTGGATTAGGGTACTCTATACCAGAAAAATTAGGGTCTGGATTTTCTTCTTCACTAACAACTATTACATTTTCAAATCCAATTTCTTTTAAAGCTCTTCTTATAGGAACATTTCCTGTTCCACAAAGTGGAGTGTATACTATTTTAAAGTTTTTTCCAAACTTATCTATTAAATCTTTTCTTATAACTTGAGTTTTTACAGCTTCTATAAAATCAGTATCTTCTTTTTCATCAAGCTTAACAACTAAATCTTTATTTTCATCAGTAAGTGTTGGTATAGTACTATAATCTACTATAGAGTTTATTTCATCAGTTATAGCACTTGCAATGTGTGGCATAACTTGTGCTCCATCTTCCCAGTATACTTTGTATCCATTGTATTCTGGTGGATTGTGACTAGCAGTTATAACAACACCTGCTATAGCATTTAAATTTCTAACTGCAAAAGATAATTCTGGTGTAGTTCTTAAAGAATCAAATATATAAGCCTTTATACCACAAGCTGCTAGTGTGTTTGCAGTTTCTATACAAAACTCTCTAGACATATGTCTATTATCATGTGCTATAACAACTCCTCTATCTTTTTCGCTGTTTGCATTTTTTAATATGTAATTAGCAAGTCCAAAAGTAGCTCTTCTTACTGTATATATATTAATTCTGTTACTACCAGCAGCTATAACTCCTCTAAGCCCAGCAGTACCAAACTCTAAATCCGTATAAAATCTATCTTCTATTTCTTTTTCATCATTTATGCTTAGTAATTCTTGTCTAGTTTTTTCATCAAAATATGGATTGTTTATCCACTCATTGTATTTTTCCTTGTAACTCATAAATACTCCTCCATGTGTTTGTATTTTTTGTATATAATTTAGTAATATGTTACATAATCGCTGAAATAATTTTATCATAAATTTATCACAAAATTTGTAAATATATATATTTTTTATAAAAAATATTATAAAAATAAAAAAAGAGAGCTTATGCCCCCTTTTTGTTTAATGTATTTTATGCTCTATTTAATTTCTTCATAACCATCTTCTTAAGCATCTTAACTTCTCTAACTCTAAATTTACTAACAAGTACACCATAAACAATAGCACCTACTAATACAGATATACCTGTAGCTATAACGTCTTGTACAAATCCACTACCTAATATACCACTAGATAACTTGTACACAAAGTATGTCGCAATACCCATTACAACAGAAGCTATTAAAGATTTTACAAATGTTCTTAATATTCTATCTTGTCCATAGTAACTTATCTTTTTCTTTAATCCTCTAAATAATAATAATATACATATTATAGAAGATAAACTAGTAGCAAGTGCTAGTCCACCAAGTCCAAATACTTGCATTAAAGTAACATCAAAGAATATGTTAGCAATAACTGCTATTATACCATTTATCATAGGAGTTTTAGTATCCTTTAATGAATAGTATACCTTACCTAATATATCTCTAAGTCCATAAGCAATCATACCAACAGAATAACACATAAGAGCAATAGCTGTCATTTGAGTTGATGTTTCATCAAAAGCTCCTCTTTGAAATAATATTCTAACTATAGGAGTAGCAAGTACTATTGCCCCAACAGTTATAGGTAATATTATTAAACTTACACAGTTTACACTCGTTGATACTGCTTCTGCGAACTTTTTCTGATCATTAGTAGTAGATAGCTTTGCAAGTGTAGGATATATAACAGAACCTATAGTAGTTATAAATAATCCTAAAACAAAGAAATTAAGCTTGTTAGCACTATTAAGTGCAGCTATAACACCATCACCTAAACTTGAAGCTAAACTTCTATCTGCCATAGCATTTACTTGGTTGACTGCAACCCCTATTAAAACAGGAAGTATTAGCCATATCATCTTTTTAAGGTATTTATCTTTAAAATTAACAATAGGCTTAAACTTATATCCATGCTTTATAGCAAAAGGTACTTGGAATAAAAACTGTGAAGCCATACCAATAAGTGCCCCTATTGCTAATATATCAAAGTTATCAGTAACTGCACCTATTATCATAGATATAATTATTATAATATTATTTGGAAGTTGCACCATACCTGGTATAGTGAAGTTTCCTTGTATTTGTAAGTAAGCTGTCATTATATTACTAAGACCTATAAATAAAACACCAACTATTATTATTCTTACAAAATCTACAGTTAGTGCAAGCTTATCCCCAGTAAAACTAATAGCAAATAATTTTACTATAGGCTCTGCAAATATATAACCAAATATACTTAAAATTATACTTATTATACTAACTATACATAATATATTGTTTGCAAAATTTTGAGCTCTTTTTTCTCCACCATTTTCAAGTGCTTCTTGATATAGTGGTATAAATGTAGTAGAAAGGGCTACCCCAACAGCAGCAAACACCACAACAGGTATATTCATAGCTGTTATATATACATCACTATAAGCACTCGTTCCATAAAAATACATTAGGACTATATCTCTTGTAAATCCTAGTATCTTTGATAGCATAGTAACTACCATAAGCCAAAATGCCGATTTTGCTAAATTATTACTCATAAAATCCTCCATGAAGCTTATATTGAAAATGATATTAAATCATTTTTCATCGTCAATATTCCTAGTATATCACTAGTTTAATGATTTGAAAATAATTTTATTATATTTATACAAATATTCCAATTTAACTAATCTTTAACTTAAAAATTATTTTTATAAAAATCATAATTTATGCACTTATGTATCCTATAATAATCTAAAGTTTTAATTACTATATAGATATAAGTAAAAGAAATTGCTAAAAAATAGATAATAGGTAATTAAAATAGCTGTAAAGTTATATGATAGTATATAGTATCAATTTCTTTAAAAAAATAAGTTTCCATAATGAGCTTATACGTATAAAATTAAAGACTATACTAATTTATAGCTTTTTTTTATTAACAAATTTTATAATTAATACTAAAACACAAAGTCCAATAATAGCCCCTGTAGAGTCTACTAAAATATCTCTAATCTCACCACTTCTACCTGGTATAAATAATTGATGAACTTCATCAGTACAAGCATATATAAAAGTAAAAAATAAAGATGTAATAAATGTCTTTTTAATATATTTGTTACTTTCATATATACTCATAAACCAAAGTATAGCAAGAATTGCATATGAAAACATATGGGCACTTTTTCTAATAACAAACTGAGCAATACCATTGACCATCATAATATCTATAGCAGCGCCTATTACAGGTACATTGCTAAGGGCGTTTATAACACCACTAGACTGAGCTGATGATATGTGAGATGGTTGATTAGACATATAAAAGATTACACACATCCATAATATAGCTAAGGTTAAAAATATTTTCTTCCTCATAACCTCCTCCAATCTATAAAATAATAGTTATATGATAGCATATATTAAAATATTAAAAAAGTATACTTAAAAGATTAAAAATAAAACTAATAATACTAATAAAAAAAGAGTACTTTTTCAAGTACTCTCCTATTATTAATATTTATCTATTTCATCCATTAGTTCTTTTACTAAATCATCACCTTTTATTTTTCTAACTATTTCACCTTTTTTAAATAATAGTCCTTCACCTTTTCCTCCAGCTATTCCAATATCAGCTTCTCTTGCTTCTCCTGGACCATTTACTGCACATCCCATTATAGCTACTGTTATATCTTTATCCATTTTGCTTATTTTTTCTTCTACTTCATTTACAACACTTATTAAGTCTATATTACATCTTCCACATGTTGGGCAAGATACTACTTTTATCTTATCATTTAATAAGTCTAAGCTTCTTAGTATTTCTTTTCCAACTACTACTTCTTCACATGGATCTCCTGTTAGTGATATTCTTACAGTATCTCCTATACCTTTAAGAAGTAATGCCCCTACTCCTATTGATGATTTTATAGTTCCTTTTTTAACACTTCCTGATTCTGTTATACCTATGTGAAGTGGATAGTCTACTTTTTTAGATATTAATTCATATGCTTCTAGTGTTTTGTATATATCTGATGATTTTAATGATATTACTATATTTCTAAAATCTAAGTCTTCTAATATTTTAACATGACCCATTGCACTTTCAACTAGTGCCTCTGCTGTTGCACTTCCGTATTTTTGAAGTAATTCTTTTTCAAGTGAACCACCATTTACACCTATTCTTATTTTTAAGTTTTTCTCTTTACATTTATTTACTACTTCTTTTACTTTTTCTATGCTACCAATATTACCTGGGTTTATTCTAACTCCATCTACTCCTTGGTCTATTGCTTCTATAGCTAATCTATGGTCAAAGTGTATATCTGCTATTACTGGTATGTTTACATTTCTCTTTATTTCACCTATGTTTTTTGCTGCAATCATATCAGGTACTGCTACCCTTACTATATCGCATCCTACTTCTTCTAGTCTTTTTATTTGTGCTATTGTAGCATTTGCATCTCTTGTATCACTGTTTGTCATTGATTGTATACTTATTGGGTTATTCCCACCTATTTTTACATTTCCAACGCTTACTTCTCTACATTGTCTTCTTTTATACATGTCTTCACCTCTTTAGTATTTTATGTATTATTTAGCCCTATATAGTATTAAAGAGGTGGATTATAGATTTGTATCTATCCACCCACCTCCTATTTATTATACTATTTATTTTAGAATAATCTAAGTATGTCTTTGTATGTTACAAATAGCATAAGTCCCATTAATAACATAAAGCCTGCTGTATGTATCATAGCTTCTTTGTTTGGGTCTAGTTTTTTCCCACCTCTTAGACCTTCTATTCCTAGCATTACTAATCTTCCTCCATCTAGTGCTGGTATTGGAAGTAGATTAAGCACTCCTAAGTTTAGACTTATCATTGCTCCTATGTACATAAGATTTGGTATACCCATTTTTGCTGCATCTGAAACTATTCCTATTACTCCAACTGGTCCTGCTACAGCATTTGCAGCTCCTCCAGGTACTGAATTTGTTACTAATTGTCCTAAGAATAATACCATTTGCTTAAGCATTTCATATGTTCCAGTAAATGCACTTGGTATTGCATTTAGTATACTTTTATCTCTTTCTGGTGCTATTCCTATTACATATCTTCCTTGTTCATTTTTTTGGGGTTGTATATTAAAGTCTTTAGTCTTACCGTCTCTATCTACTGTTATATTTATTTTTTTACCATCAGTAGTTTGAAGTGTATTTAATATATCTTCCCATGAATTTATTTTTTTACCATTTATGTCTAATATTTTATCATTAGCCATAAGTCCTGCCTTTTGTGCTGGACTATTTTGAGATATTTCTCCTAATACATTTGAATTAGTTGGTGTTCCTATAAACATAAATACTGGTATTAATAATATTACTGTAAATATTATATTAAAAAATGGCCCTGCAAATAATATACTTGCCCTTTGTAGTAATGTTTTTTTACCAAAGGCATTAGGGTCATTTGTTTCCCCGTCTTCTCCTTCCATACTTACATATCCACCTAATGGAAGTAATCTTATTGAATACATTGTATTGTTTTTAGTTTTACTGTATATTTTAGGTCCCATACCTATTGAAAATTCATGTATTGTTACCCCTGCTTTTTTAGCAAACAGGAAATGTCCTAATTCGTGTATAAATACTATTACACCAAATAATAGTATTGCTGCTATTATAGTCAATTTACCACCTCTTTTTTATATTTAATTAACTTAATCTATAAAGCTTATTTTATTAAGCCGCTTACATATTCTCTAGCCCATTTATCTATATCTAATATTTGTTCTAGAGTTGGCTTTTCTATGCTAGTGTGTGCTTCTAGTGTCTTTTCTATGTATTTTGGTATATCGTAAAATCCTATTTTGTCTTCTAAAAATTCACTAACTAATATTTCATTAGCACTATTTAATACAGCTGAATATGTTCCACCCATTTTTAATGTTTCATATGCTAGTTTTAAGCATGGGAATGTATCCATGTCTGGATTTTCAAATGTTAATGTAGCTATTTTTGCTAAATCTAATCTTTCAAAGTCACATTCTATTCTATTTGGATATGATAGTGCATATTGTATAGGTAGTCTCATATCAGGGCATCCTAGTTGTGCTATTACTGAACTATCTATAAATTGTACCATTGAATGTATTATACTTTGTGGATGTACTACTACATCTATTTTGTCATGTTCTACACCAAATAGCCATTTTGCTTCTATTACTTCAAGTCCTTTGTTCATTAGTGTTGATGAGTCTATACTTATCTTTCTACCCATTGACCAGTTTGGATGTTTTAATGCTTGATTTTTAGTTACATTTACAAGTTCTTCTTTAGTTTTTCCTCTAAATGGTCCACCTGATGCTGTTAGTATTATTTTTTCTATTTCTTTGTTATTTTCTCCATTTAAGCATTGGAATATTGCACTGTGCTCGCTATCTACTGGAAGTATACTTACTCCCATTTTTTTAGCTTCACTCATTACTAAATCCCCTGCACATACTAATGTTTCTTTGTTAGCTAGTGCTATATCTTTTCCAGCTTTTATTGCTTCTAGTGTAGGAACTAGTCCTATCATTCCTACTATTGCAGTTAATAATACATCTATTTCAGGAAGTGATGATATAGTTTTTAGTCCTTCCATACCACATAATACTTCTATATTTATGTCTGATGGTATCATTGATTTTAATTTTATGTAAGAACTTTCGTTGTATACTGCTACGTATTTTGGTTTAAATTCTTTTATTTGTTCTAGTAATAAGTCTACACTACTATTTGCACTTATTGCTACTACTTCAAATTTATCTTTATGTTGTCTTACTACGTCTAGTGTTTGTTTACCTATTGATCCAGTTGACCCTAGTATTGATATTTTCTTCATTTTGCTTCCCTTTCTATAATTTACTTTATTCATTATTATATTATAACACTATTTATATAATTTTTATCTAATTTGAATATATTTTCAACTATAAAAAATAAGCCTTAGTATTTAACTAAGACTTATATTATAAAAAATTCGCTTTGCTAAAATTCATTATATTATAAAGAATGATATTGCATAGTATATAAATGGTGCTACTAGTATAACACTATCAAATCTATCTAATACTCCACCATGACCTGGTATTAGTTTACCATAGTCTTTTATTCCTACGTATCTTTTTATTGAAGATGCAAATAAATCTCCAAATTGTGCTACTATACTTCCTACACTCCCAATTATAACTAATGGTAATATATTTATATTAAATATATATCCAAATACTATACAACAAATTGTGCTTCCAAGTATTCCACCTATGCTTCCTTCTATGGTTTTTTTAGGACTTACTTTTGGTATAAGCTTGTGCTTACCAAATAAATATCCACTGAAGTATGCAAATGTATCTGTTGCAAATGATATTATAAATATTAACCATACATATAAATGTCCAAATTCAAAATCTTTAAATGTTAATACTATAAAATCTAAAAATATTGCTATGTATATAATACCCATAAAAGTTATAGCTATATCTATAATGTTATTTTTACATCTTAATAAACTAATTATTGATATTAAAAATAATATAAATGCTACTGCATATGTATACTCTAATCTTAAATTAAATATATTTTTAAATGTCAAGTATATAGAAAATATATATCCTATATAATAAATTGGATGTATTTCCTTTGATTTAAAAGCTTTATAAAATTCATTAAGTGCAATAGATACTACTAAAAGTTCTGCTAAATATAGTGGTATTCCCCCAATTATAATGAATATAAATAATGGTACTAATGCTAAACCTGCAATAATTCTTGTACGCATAAATTAATCTCCTTACTTTAGGCCACCAAATCTTCTGTCTCTTTTTTGGTACTCATATATGGCTTTTTGTAGTTGTTTTTCGTTAAAGTCTGGCCAGTGAACATCTGTAAAGTAAAATTCAGAATATGCTGCTTCCCATAATAAGAAGTTACTTAATCTCTCTTCTCCACTAGTTCTTATTATAAGATCTGGATCACTTATAGACTTTGTACTTAAATAACTAGATATTGTATCTTCTGTTATTTCATCTATACTTAGTTTACCACATTTTTCATCTTTTAGTATATTTACTAAAGCATCTTTTATATCATTTCTTGCACCATAATTAAGTGCTAAGTTTAGATTAACTCCAGTATTGTACTTAGTTAATTCATATGCTCTTTCTAATTCATCTATGCATGCCTTTGGAAGTTTAGATGTATCACCTATTGTTGTTATTTTAACATTATTTTTGTGAAGTTCCCTTACTTCATTTTTTAGATATGTTGAAAGTAGGGTCATTAAAGTATCAACTTCAAGCTTTGGTCTTTTCCAATTTTCAGTTGAAAATGCATATAATGTTAAAGTTTTTACCCCTAGTCTATTACATTCTTTTAGCACTTTTCTAATAGTTTCTACACCAGCTTTATGTCCTGCTGTTCTTGGTAGAAATCTAGCCTTTGCCCATCTTCCATTTCCATCCATTATTATAGCTATATGATTAGGTACTCTGTCTAAATCTATATCATAATGCATATTGTACCTCCTAAATACGAATCTGACTCCTATTTTAAGGAGTCAGAAAAGTATGTTACTAATATTTTTACACCTTCAGAAGTCTCAGATATTTTTATGACCTTAGGAACGATTAAAGCTTCTTGATCTTTTTTACCCTTTATCTCTTCTATGGTATATTTTATGTTTTTGTCTTTAAATGTGTCTAAAACATCATTTAAGTGAAGGCCTAATAGGTTATAATATTTTTCCAATATTATACCTCCATTATATCCTTTTCTTTAGCAGCTGCAACAACATCTACTTCTTTTATGAATTTATCTGTTATCTTTTGAACTTCATCTTGTGCTTTTTTAAGTTCATCAGCAGTTAATTCTCCATCTTTTTCCATTTTCTTTAAATTATCGTTAGCATCTCTTCTTTCATTTCTAAGTCTTACTTTGAAATCTTCAGCTGTTTTATGAGCTTTTTTAGCTAACTCTTTTCTTCTTTCTTCTGTTAATGCTGGTACTGATATTCTTATAACTTCACCATCATTTGTTGGGTTAAGTCCTAAATCAGAGTTTCTTATAGCTTTTTCTATTTCAGCCATAGAAGATTTGTCCCAAGCATTTATCATTAAAGTTCTAGCTTCTGGAACAGATACTGCTGCCATTTGGTTTATTGGAGTTGGTGTTCCATAGTAGTCAACTCTTATTTTATCTAACATTTGAGCATTAGCTCTTCCTGTTCTTATTGTAGTGTATTCATATTTTAATGCTTCTATTGTCTTAGCCATTTTAGCTTCTAAGTTCTTATGTATATCTAATTTCATATTTTTCCTCCTAAATATTTTTATCTATATAAACATTATATGCTAATTTTACATTATATAAAATACTTTAGCCATAATTTTAGTTTCTATTTTACTGTTGTACCTATATTCTCTCCCATAACTGCCTTCATTATGTTTTCTGTTGATAATTCAAATACTTTTATAGGTATTTGATTATCCATACATAAAGATGTAGCAGTTGAGTCCATTACTTTTAATTCTTTTTGAAGTACATCTAAGTAAGTTAATTCATCAAATTTAACTGCATCAGCATGAACCTTTGGATCTTTATCATATACTGCATCAACATTTTTAGCAAGTAATATTACTTCAGCTTCCATTTCTGCTGCTCTAAGTGCTGCTGCTGTGTCAGTTGAGAAATATGGATTTCCAGTTCCTGCACCAAATATTACTACTCTTTCTTTTTCTAAGTGTCTAACAGCTTTTCTTCTTATATATGGTTCTGCTATTTGTCTCATTTCTATAGCAGTTTGTACTCTAGTTTGTACATCCATATTTTCTAGTGCATCTTGAAGTGCCATAGAGTTCATAACTGTAGCTAACATTCCTATGTAATCTGCAGTAGTTCTATCCATTCCTTCAGAAGTTCTTCCTCTCCAGAAGTTTCCTCCACCTACAACTACAGATACCTCTACACCTATTTCTCTTATTTTCTTTATAGCAAGTGCTATATCATTTACTATATCGTTATTTATTCCAAATCCTCTATCACCAGATAATGCTTCTCCACTAAGTTTTAGTAGTACTCTTTTGTATTTTGGCTCGATCATTAGAAAATCCTCCCTAAATTTACATTTATCTTATTTTGCTATTGTTTTTGTATTTTTTAACATTATATAAAGCTTTTAGCTTAATATAATGTCTTTTCCTTAAAAAAAGGAGAACACTTAAGTGTTCTCCTTTGGTCATTACTTAAGTTGCTTAGCAACTTCTTCTGCAAAGTTTTCTTCTTTCTTCTCTATACCTTCTCCAACTTCGAATCTAACTACGTTTCCTAAAGCTATTTCAGTTCCTAACTTCTTAGCAGTTTCAGCAACTAATTGCTTTATAGTTAAATCTCCGTTTTTAACGAAAGGTTGCTCTAATAAGCAAACTTCTTTTAATTGCTTTTCAAGTCTTCCTTTTATCATCTTCTCAACTATGTTAGCTGGCTTTCCTTCGTTTAAAGCTTGCTGAGTTAATATTTCTGTTTCATGTGCTATGTATTCTGGATCTACGTCATCTCTTGAAACGTATTTTGGGTTCATAGCAGCAGCTTGCATTGCTATATCTCTTCCCATTGCTATAACTTCTGCATCTCTGCATGGAGTTATCATTTCAACTAAAACACCTATTTTTCCTCCACCGTGGATGTATCCAGCAACTTGTCCGTTAGTAGATATCTTAGCGAATCTTCTTACGTCTAATTTTTCTCCTATTGTAGCTATTCTGTTGTTTAATACTTCAGAAAGTACACCTTCAGCATGATTTTCAGCTAATAATTGTTCAACTTCTGTGTTTTCTGTAGCTAAAGCCATTAAAGCAACATCTTTAACGAAAGTTTTGAAATCTTCGTTTTTAGCAACGAAGTCAGTTTCTGAGTTTACTTCTACTATTGAAGCAACAGTGTTATCTTCATTTATTTCTATAGCAACTAAACCTTCAGCAGCTATTCTATCAGCTTTCTTAGCAGCTTTAGATAAACCTTTTTCTCTTAGTATATCTATAGCTCTTTCCATATTTCCTTCAGCTTCTTGTAAAGCTTTTTTACAGTCCATCATTCCTGCGCCTGTAGATTCTCTTAATTCTTTAACCATTTGTGCAGTTATAGCCATTTTGAGTTCCTCCTATATACTAGTAAAGGTAAGGGTGACCCTTACCTTTTAATTTTGTAGATTAGATTTAGATTATTCTTGATCTTGTGCTTCTTCTTCTACTTCTTCTTCAGCACCTTGTCTACCTTCTATTATAGCGTTAGCCATAGCTCCAGTTATTAATTTAACTGCTCTTATAGCATCATCGTTACCAGGTATAGCGTAATCTAATTCATCTGGATCACAGTTAGTATCTACTATACCGAATACTGGGATTCCTAATCTGTGAGCTTCTTGTATAGCTATGTTTTCTTTTCTTGGGTCTACTACGAACATAGCTCCTGGTAATTCAGGCATATCTTTCATACCGTTTAAGTATTTTTCAAGCTTTTCTTTTTCAGCTCTTAATTTTATAACTTCTTTTTTAGGTAAAACGTCGAATACACCTTCGTTTTCCATTTTTTCTAATTCTCTTAATTTGTTTATTCTTGTTTGTATAGTTTTGTGGTTTGTTAACATTCCACCTAACCATCTTTCGTTAACGTAGAACATTCCACATCTTTCAGCTTCTTCTTTTATAGCATCTTGAGCTTGCTTCTTAGTTCCTACGAATAAAACTGGCTTTCCGCTTTCAGCTATTTCTTTCATAGCTTTGTAAGCTTCTTCAGCTTTCTTTACAGTTTTTTGTAAGTCTATTATATATATTCCGTTTCTTTCTGTGAATATAAATTTAGACATTTTAGGGTTCCATCTTCTTGTTTGATGTCCGAAGTGAACACCAGCTTCAAGTAATTGTTTCATTGATATTACTGACATTTTTTTCCTCCTGGTTTTTAACCTCCGGCATGATCAACTCCCAAAAAAACCTATTAGGCACCTTTTTAGGATCCCATTGCCGTGTGTGATTTTATTTTTTTACCTTTAGTAGTATATCATATCAAATTTTAAAATACAATATATTTTATGATTGATTTTATGTTTATTTTTTATATTTGTTTTTGTTTGAAAATTTCTATTTCTTCTATTATAAATTATTCTTTATTTTTATATATTCTATACATTTTATTAGTCAGCAAATATCATCTTTATTCTATTTTTAAAGCTTACTTTATCTATATCATTATCACTTACTATATTTACACTACCTAATACTTCACCACTATCTGTAAAATATTTTATAACCCCTAATACATCTCCCTTTTTAACTGGGTATTTTATTTCTTTAAAAGTTATTTGAGATTTTAGCTTTTCTTCTTTAGATAATATTGTATATAATTCTTTGTTTGTTACTAATTTAATTTCTAGTTCATCTATACCTTTTATATACTTTTTACCTATTAATTTATTTTTGTCCATTACCTTTTGGGTGCTAAAATTTTCTTTTCCATAGTTTAGCATACTAAGAGCTGCTGATAATCTTTTTTGCTTATGATTTGCACCTAGTGTTACTCCTATTAGTCTATGCTCTTTTTCATTATTGTTATCTTCTTTTACCATCATAGAAAAAGATAAACAATATCCAGCATTTCCTGTATATCCTGTTTTAATTCCATCTACATTTGGTGATGTACTCATTAATGCTGAGTTTGTGTTATTTTTGCAAAAATCTCTTTCTGGATAACTATATGTTCTCATATTAGTTATGCTTACAACTTGTTTTTCATAATTATCAAACATAAACTTTCCAAGCTTTGCAATGTCTCTTGCGCTTGATATATTTTCTTTTGGTGGCTTTGTTTTATCATTAAGATCATATATAGGAAGTCCATGTGGATTTACAAAGTGAGTATTTGTCATACCTAATTCTATACACTTTTCATTCATAGACTTTACAAATTCCTCTTCACTTCCTTTTATATGTTTTGCTATTGCCACTGCTGCATCATTTCCTGATACTATCATTAGACCTTTCATAAGTTCAATTAAAGGTATTTTTTCACCTTCTTTTAAATGATAACTAGATCCTCTTACTTTAGCTATAGATTTGTCTACAGTTATAATATCATCTTTTTTAACCTTTCCTTCTTCTATAGCTTCTATAGCTAGTAAAAAGGTCATCATCTTACTTAAACTTGCTAGTGGTCTTTTAGCATCTGCTTCTTTTTCATACAATACTCTTCCAGTTAACTGGTCTATAAGTATTGATGATTTTGAAAACTTATCTACTCTATTGTTGTCATCAGAATAACTAAAAGTAGGAGTTAAAAATGCACAGATGACAATACTTACAATTAATTTTTTTACTCCTTTTTTCAATAACTTCACCTTCTTATATTGATTAATAAGTCTATATTATTTTTTTCCTATTTTGAAAATAATATATCAGTTATTATTTTACATAATGAATTTTTCAAAAAAAAAGCAAACAGACAACTTTTAGTTAACTGTTTGCTTTTTTGTAGTATTTATTTTCCTAGTATTTGAATTTCAATTGTTCTTCTTCCCCAGTTATAACATTCACTTTTACTATTCATATATATATCTATTTTATTTCCTTTTATAGCTCCACCACAATTATTTGCTATAAATGTTTTATTAAAATAAGGTATATATACTTTTGTTCCATATGGTATTACTTTAGGATCAACTGCTATTGTTCCCCATACTGGTTTTTGACCTGTTGATGTTATTCCATACCCTGTATAAGCAGTTGCTACAACATTCATTTTTTTGCTTGTTGTTCCTGTTGATGAGTTGTTGTTTTGATTATTGTTTGATTGATTTTGATTTGCTTTTATATAACGAGTACTTGACCACCCTATTTTTCCATCATGTAATTTTACTTTATACCACCCATTGCTGTTTTGAAGTATTGTTACTTTTTCATTTCTTACTACTTTATCAACTACCCTATATTTTGTTGATGGACCACTTCTTACATTTAATCTTGAAGTTGTTACTACTCCTAGTGTATCTGCAAATGTATTAGTCATTCCTAGTGCAAATATACATATACTAAATAGAAAACCCAATATTATCTTTTTATTTTTCATAGAAGCATTCCCCCATTTATAAAATTAATTTGTAACTATTTTGTAACTTTATATTTATATAGTAGCTAACTATTATCCATTTGTAAACTATTTTTAGGAAATTATTTACAAATAAGTTACATTTTTAGAATTTTAAAAAGGTCTACTTAATAAAAAATTTTTATTTATAATAAATTAAAAGCTACCTAAAACTTAGGTAATATTAACTATTTTATAGTTTAAAACCTATTTTAGATAGCTTTATTTTTATCTATTTAAAAGTATAAAATAATGACTTTCCATATTTATCTTTTCCATACTCTTTTATAGATTTTTGTACATCTTCTGACTTATAATAATCAACTAATTTATCTGTTATTTCTTTCATATTTTCTTCTAACCCATTTATTGTAACTATACTATATACATTTTTTAAACTTTCATCAGCATCTTTTACTAAACTTAAATCTAAATTTTCCTTAGTTGCTAAGTAAGTTCCTATATCTGTTAATGTATATGCACCCATTTCACTAGCAGTTTGTAAAGTAGATGCCATACCCTTACCTACTTCTTTGTAGTTCTCAAATGAATTTTCTTGTCCTATATTTTCCCATATAGATAATTCTTTTGTATGTGTTCCTGATTTATCTCCTCTAGATACAAAGTTTAGATTATTTTCTTTAATATATTTAAAAGCATCTTCAACGCTCATTTTGCTTATCTTTTCATTATGTTTTCCATCTTTTGGACCTACTACTACAAAGTAGTTATACATTATTTCATGTCTAGAATCTCCATAACCTTCCTTTATAAACTCTTCTTCTTTAGACTTAGCATGTACAAATAATACATCTGCATCTTTTCTCTTTCCTAATTCTAAAGCTTCTCCAGTTCCCTTTGCTACAACTTTAACATCTACATTATTTTCTTTTTCAAAATCTTTTAAAGTTTCTTCTAAAAATCCTGTATCATCTAAACTTGTTGTTGTAACTAATTTTATATCTTTTGGACTTTCACTTTCTTTTGTGTCTGTAGATGAACATGCTACCATAGATAAACTAAGTATACCTACCATTAATAATTTGGTTATTTTTTTATTCATTTTTTCTCCCCTTAATCTTTAAAATTTCATTACCCCATTAAAAAATACATCCGATTCATAAGTGTCTATATGTTTTAAGTTTTCCATAAATACTATGTAATCACTTATTTTTTTTGCTTGCATAAAATCATGTGTTACTAATATTACAGTTTTTCCTTCTTCTTTTAATTTAAGTATCTCTTTTTCTGCCTTTTTGATAGTGTTTAAATCCATGTTAGCCATAGGTTCATCTAGCAAATTGTACTCTTTATTCATTATTAAACTTCTTATAAACTGAGCTTTTGCTATTTCTCCACCAGATAACTTTTTTACATTGGTACTTAATTTTTTATTTAAGTCAAACTTATCTATCAATTTATAAAGATAGGATTTGTCTTTTATAAATTGTTCTTTACCATATTCATATATGTAATTAAAATTATCCATTAAGCTCCCACTTAAAAATCTACTTTCTTGTGGTGTATATGATAAATATTTATATATATTTTTATTATTCATACATTCATTATCTATATATTCATCATTTATAGTTATACTTCCATCTTGAAAATTTTCTATATTGTAGATTATTTTTATTAATGTACTTTTCCCACTTCCATTGTGTCCAACTATGGAATATATCTTACCTTTTTGAAAATTTATATTGTCTACAGTTAATACGCCTTGATTTTCTATTTGTTTTTTTAATCCATAAATACTTATCATCTTTACTCCTTATATAACCGACTGCAATTTCTTTATAATAATTGTAGATATTGTGGATATTGTTAATAGTATAAATGCTATTACCAAAGATTCATCAAAATCCCCCATAGAAGTTGAAAGTGCTATATATGTTGTCATAACCCTAGTTGAGCCCTTTATATTTCCACCAACTAACATAACAGCGCCAACTTCTGAAATTCCTCTACTAAATGTAGTTATACAAACTGTTAATAGATGATACTTTATTTCCTTTAAAAATATTTTTGGTATATTTTTGTCTTCTATTTGAAGTACCTTGCACGTTGTTAAAATATCTCCTCCAAATTTATTTAGTAAATCTATTATTAAACTCATAGCCATAGGTATCAAAAGCATAGCTTGTGCTATTATCATAGCTACAGGTGTAAATAATAATTTAAATTCTCCTAAAGGTCCTTGTCTTGATAACATTAAAAACACTAAAAGCCCCATTATAACTGGCGGTGTACTCATTAGTGCATTTACAAATGTTATTATATATTTTTTAAATCTAAAGTTTTTTAAGTATATAACTATACTTAATACTATTGCAATTATCATAGCTATCATAGTTGCTGTTGTTGTTACTATTAATGATAAGCTAATTATTTGAATTATATCATTTACTTCCATATTATCTAAATTGTCTTAATCAACCATTAACATAACAGAACTTGATTTTATAACACTTGTTACTTCATCTCCAACTTTAATGCCTAGATCTTCAATAGCATCTATTGTAACAACAGATGTTAACATTTGACCATTTATATCTATTGTTACTTTGGCATTTATAGCGCCCATTTTTATTTCCTTTACTATTCCTTTTAATTGGTTACGTGCACTTAGTTTCATTTTTATTTGCCCCCTCATTTGCTACTTTATTATATTCACTTTGAAAGTATATCATCTACCTTTTTTTACAACAATATAGTTTCGTTCATCTTTTTCATCGTTTTTTCTGTTTTATTATTACTTTTTTTACTACAAATTAATTTTTTATAATTTTAATTTTTATATAATTTTATTTTTGCATTTAAACATATAAAAAAGACCACTTTTTGTGGTCTTATAATATACTAAGTATTGTTATAAATACTAAACTAATCATTGATACTGCTAATAATATTTTACGTTTTTTAATTTTTTTGGGCCTTTCTATTGTTTCTTCTATATCTTCATTAATTTCCTCAGTATCTATTATATCTGCTTTTTCATACATTACATTACTTAAATCTATTAATATATCTTGTAAATATTCATATTTTTCATTTCTACTTAATAATTTTTTTATAATATTTATAAATTTATCATTGCCATTGATCGCTATATTTTGGTTCCAATTAATACCTTTATCTATGTTTTTTAGCATTTCTTCCTCATTTTTACCTTCTTCAAAAGGAAGCTTTTTAAATATAGATTCAAATAGTATTATTCCTAAGGAAAATAAATCACTATCTAAGTCAGTGAAATTTATGCATAGCTGATGTGGACATAAATATCTAAACTCTCCCCCAGCTCTTATATTTATTCCATTATTAGCTTTTGTTGTTTGGAAGTTTAATAAGCGTATATTATAATCTTTATCTACAAGTATATTAGTTGGGTTTAAATTTCCATGATACACATTATTTTCGTGAAGTATTTCTAATGCTTTTACAATCTGAGTTGCTATATTTATTATAGCTTCTAGGTGTAAATAGTTCCCATTTATCATATTTACTAAGGTTATTCCATTATAATATTCACTTACCATATAATAAAGTGTTGTAAGTTCTGTACAGTGAACACCTACATCGATGGTTTTTGATATGTACTTTGAGTGTATGTTATTTATCATAGTAGTTTCGTCTATTAAGTTAGTTATAAAATTACTTTCCATATACTCATTATGTTCAACTACCTTTATAAGTACTTTTTTATTGTCAAATACATCTCTTGCTTTATATATTTTATTTAATTCAAGTTGCCCATCGCAGTTTAAAAGTTCATATCTATTGCCTATAAAAGTCACATATTCCCCCCCTTTCTAAATTCTACTATTAATATTATATGTTTAATTATATCAACATTTGTATCCTTTTTCCATATGTTATATATTCATATGATTTTTTATATTATTCGGAGGAATTTTGATATTTTTTAGTGTAGCTTAAATTTTCTTATTTTTTATTTTCTTTTAATACAATTATTTTAATAATGTTTTTATATTTTATATATAAATATTTAATAATTATAAAATCTACTTAAGTATTTTTTTGTATACATATTTAAAATTTATTTTACTTATTTATGTACTATTTCTTACAAATTATAAAGTATTTATATAATTAATTTTACCATTTTATAATCTTTATCTTTACTTTGTTTTATATTTAGATATTTTTAGGTATATTTTAACACAATTTATAATAATTTACTGTTGAACTGTTATAAAAGGAATTTAAAATATAAAATTTAATACTTATATATATTCTTATAAAGTGTGGTGATTTTAATAAAAAAAATACTAATTCCTATAATTACCTTTTTTAGCTTTTTTGCTTTAGGCTTTAATAACTCAACTTCTTCTAATTACAAGTCTGATATAGTTGTCAAGGGAATAACACTTAAAGTATCTCTTATTCAAACAGCTTATGAGTTATATAATGTCAATGTAAAAAATCCAAAAGAGTTTAATGAAGATTTATATAAAAGTACTTCTTACGATGCTTATAAGCATTATATATGGTTAAAAGATACTTATAATGATATGGATGATGATTTGAAAAATTCTCTTTATGATATATTTACTACAAATGATTCTTGGAGCTACTCTAATGCCGTTATAGGCTTAGATGATAATTCATCTTTAGAAGATATAATTAAAACTATATTAAATGATGATTATTTAAATTTATCTCCTTCTTTTTGTAGGGAGTTTGATAATTTTTTTACATCTTTTTATGAAGATTATTTTAAGTCTTATTTTTATAAAAACAAAGCTTCCTATGAAAAAAAAGCTAATGATATAAATAATCTTTTATCATCTAAAGAAGTAGATATTATAAATTTTATAGAAAGTTCATCAGGATTAGATATTGATAATGGTTACTCATATACATTTTACTATTCTTTAAATCCTGTTGAATCACAAGGATTTAAAAGCAATAAAAAATTAATATCAACAATACCTAAAAATACGCCTTATAAAGATATAATAAGTATTCCTCTTCATGAGTTTTCTCATATAATATTTGAATACTTTGTTAATAGTGATGAGTTTTTAGATGCTTATGAAAAATTAAAAGATAATAAAAAGCTAACTAAAATGTATGATAAAGTAGGAAAATATGCTTATAATTATAAAGACTTTTGCTCAGAAAACTTAATAGAAGGTTTTTCTAAATTCTTAAACTATAGATACTTTCAAGGGGTTTATGAAGAAAACATATATGTTTATGATTTAGATTTTTATAGATATTTAAGAAAGTTAAATTTTAATCCGCAAACTTCATCTTTAAAAGATGTTAGTATAAATTTTTTGGGAAAAACATTAAACTTATACCCTTAAGCATCAATTATATACCCTAATTTAAACCCCTCTATATTTATAGAGGGGTTATTTTTAGCCACCATATCATTTTAATGATAATAAAACCTTACACATTGTATTTATCTCTTCTTTAGATAAATCATCAAACTTAGACAACCTTTTTACAATATCTTTTATTAACTCATTTTTATAATTTTCTTTACTATATATTACATTATCAGTATAAATAATTTTAGATTTTCCAAGGCTTTTTTTAATCAATTTACTATTTTTTTTAATCATTTCTGCTTTTCTTTTTCTTACCTCTTTTTTTATAAAGTAAGTTGATAGTGTAGATGTAACAGAACCTATAAAACCAATTCCCATTATCATAAGTATAGATGCAGTTAATTTACCTAATGTACTTATTGGATATACATCTCCATATCCAACTGTTGTAAATGTAACTATACTCCACCAAAGGGCAGCTCCTAAACTCATATTTTCAACAGATGACATTACGGTTGCACTTATTAGCACAATAATTATTGCTATACCTATAGTGTAATTAAAGTTATTAGTTTTCATAAATTCTGATAGTTCATTATTAGTACGTTTTATTATAGCAAGTAGTCTTATAACTCGAGTTATCTCTGATACTCTTGTTACCCTTCCTACTTTTAATATATCTAAAGCTCTAAAGACTTTAAATATAGAGTAAAGAGGTATTATAGATATTAAATCTATTAAGTTTTTCTTAAAGAATTTTTTCTTATTTTTACTTTTATAAAGTCTAGTAAAATAATCTATTACAAATATTGACCAAACTATGAAATCTATAATTTGAAATACTAATCTAATTTGATAACTTAAATCTAATGTAAGTTCTAATATTAATATTATAGCTATAACTATAGATAAAATAGCCATAGCCAGATTATATGCAATATATTTTCGTCTCATATATTATTAATAGTATAAATAACTTCCATTTTCAAAGTGCCAATTTCCCTTATAGCCTTTTTCATATGCTCCTATTTCAAAATGAAGCATTGATATTCCTAAATCCACATCTTCATAGTTATGATTTTTTTCTTTTATTACTGCTTTTACTTTTTTATTTTTTAGTTCATATCCTATTTCTTTTTTATTTAAAGCACTTGGAGATTTTTTAGAAAGATTTATACCATTTAAAACCCAATCCGGTAATTCTTCATCTTTTTCTATTATAATATCAGAATTTTTTCCTTTGCTTATAGATTTTACAACTTTCTCTTTTATAGAAAGTTCTTTAGGTGAATGACCTATAGCTATTATACACACTAGCTCTTCTTTATCATTAAATTTAATATGTTTTTCACATTCTTTTTTATCATATGTTCCCCCAATCCAACATGTTGAAAGTCCCATAGCTACAGCTTGAAGTACTATCATTTCTCCATAATATCCTATTTTTTGCTTATAATTTAAATTTTTACTATTTCCAACTAAGCCTATATAAGATTTAGCACCACTTATAAGTCCATAAGATGCCTTAAATCCATTTAAGCCTTCATCTCCATTTTTTATAAATTGTATATTAAGTGAAGATTCCTTATTTATTTCATCTATCAAATTAATTAATGTTAATATATCACTATCACTTATTTCTCTATCACTAAAAGTTCTTCTAGATATTCTTTTGTCTACAGCCTCTATCCAAGCTTTTCTAATTTCCATATAATATCTCCTTTCTATACAGACTTATTATATAGTTTGTATATTTTTTTCTTTTATATTTATGTCCTCAAAAAAATCTTTATTATCACCTTTATGAAGTATTTTATCGCAAGTCATATTTATACCTATAGATCCTATTGGTGCAGTTATAAGTACACTTAAAATAGCAATAGCTTGCATAATATCACCACCTGCAACTCCCATTTCTAAAGGTATAGAGGCCTTTGCTGATTGAACAGTTGCTTTTGGAAGATATGCTATCATACAAAATACTTTTTCTTTTATTGTTAAATTGGTTCCTATTAAGGATATAAATACTCCTATTGAACGAACACTTAATGATATTGTAAGTATTATAACTCCTACTATAAAATATTTTCCTACTAATGTAGGATTTATAGCTATTCCCACAAATGTAAATAAATAAAGCTTTCCTATTTTCCAAAGTCTATTCATTGTATCTAAGATTTCTTTAGAAATGTCTTTCATATAGTTTCTTATTAAAAATCCGTATACCATAACAGCAAGTAGTGAGTTAAATACCTCTACATGTAAGTTTTTTTCTATAAATCTCATACCTATACATGTTGAAAATGCTATTATTACTTTTATATTTTTATTATCAACTTTAGATATTATAAACTTACTTATTTTAAATATTAAAAAACTTAATACTAAGCTTATTATTATAGTAAGAGGTATTATCATAATTTGATTAAATATAGATACACTTTCTCCTAAATAACTTTTAGTGTATAGTGTTAAAAATGTAGTAAATAATGTTATAGCAACTGTATCATCACAGCTTGCTCCAACAAGTAACATCTGTGGTATAGCTTTATCTTGGCCTAACTTTCTCTCAATTAGTGATACCATAGCTGGAATAAGTACAGCAGGGCTTACTGCTGCTATTATAAATCCAAGTATAGCTCCTTGTATAAAAGTAAAATCTAAAAATATAGTACACAAAAATGCTATTGTAAATCCTTCTAGTGTTGCTGGTATTATACTAAGTAGTACTGCCGGCCTTCCTATTTGCTTTATTTGAGATACATTTATCCCAAGCCCACCTATAAATAATACTGTAACTAATGCTATATCTTTTATACCTGAAGATACTTCTAGTGTTTCTTTTGGAACTAAATTAAATATAGATGGACCTATCACCATCCCTAATACCATCATTCCTATTAAAGATGGTAGCTTTACCTTTTCTACTAGTTTTCCACTTATATTTGCTAATATCCCTATTATTACCAAACTAATTAATATAATCATAACTTCCTCCTTTATTTTGTAATTCGCAAAAAAATAGACTCCTACCCTTATAAAAAGAGTAGGAGTCATTAGCTTTCGCATTTAATGGCGAACTCCATCGCCTATTTAATTAATACTTATATATGATATCATACAATGTTTTTATAGTAAATTGTTTTTATAATACTTTATATTATCTTTAGTTTAAATGTTTAATATATTTTTTATATTAACTTGTTGTGATACTATATTTATATACTATTACTAGGGGAGGTTAGTTATGATTGAAATGACTATAAAGGAACTTTTTGATGTAGGAGTAAGTTTTGAAAGTGCTGTAGGGGAAGGTACTAAATCAGAAAGAGCTAGAATACCGAAAAATTATGCTAGAATAAATTTACCTAAAGAAATTGAATCAAAAATAATGAATATTGATTTAGAATTAAATTTTTTGATCTCAGGAGAAATATGGTGTCCTGATTTTCAAATAAATACAACAATACTTAAAAAGTTTTGTGATTTAAATCCAAACTTTAATATATCTGTTATAACTATGGCTCGTGGTAAAAAATTTCTATCTCCTATATTAAATATTGATAAAGAAAATTTTAAAGGTCCTACTATAGTAGTTTTAGATAAAAATTTTAATATTATAGGATACTTTGAAGAAAGACCAAAAGCTGTTAAAGATGTAAAAAACTTTGATGATATAAAACTTGATTACTATAAAGGAAAATATATACTAGATAGCGTTAATGATTTGCTTGATATAATATGTAATATATAATTTTTATTATATTTCCTAGCTAGTACTAATATATTTTAATAAATGGCTTATCTTTTAGCTATATTAGTACTATTTAGGGGGTGTTTTTTATTATTATAGAATTAAATATTTTACAAACATTAATATTAGCTGTTTTTATGCTTTTAATGGGTAGTATTATTAAAGATAAAGTAAGAATTTTAGATAAATTTTGTATACCTTCTCCCGTTGTTGGAGGTCTTTTATTTTGTATATTAAACTTACTTTTAAAATTCTTTAATATATGTACTATAACTATGAATACTAGTTTAATGAGCTTTTTTATTTCTTTTTTCTTTACTATAGTTGGTCTTTCTTTTAGCTTTTCATTAATAAAAAAAGGAGGCAAGGACTTATTTAAATATTGGATACTCTGTGGTATATTATCATTTTGTCAAAACCTACTGGCAGTAGTTTTAGCTAAATTTACTGGTATACATCCTCTACTTGGCCTTATGTGTGGGACTATATCAATGGAAGGTGGACATGGATATGCTGCATCCTTTGGCTTTACTATAGAATCTCTTGGAATTTCAAATGCATCTAGTGTTGGAATAGCATCAGCTACCTTTGGTCTAATATTTGCAGGGCTTTTAGGTGGACCTGTCGGAAAATTTCTTATAGAAAAAAATAACCTAAAATATAATAATATTAATACTTCTTTAATAAAAACATACACAAAAAACATATCTTTAACTAGAAGTACTTCTACTTTAAATTCTACTTCATTCTTAGAACAAATTTTAGTTGTTTTTCTTTGTATAAATATTGGTGAACTTATTTCTAATATAATATATACATCTACTAATATATTAATCCCTACTATAAGTGTATGCATATTTATTGCCGTAATATTTAGAAACTCTAATGATAAATTTAAAATTTTAAATCTTGATTTTGATATTTTAAATTTACTTAGTGATATTTCCTTGGGAATATTTTTGACCATGGCACTTATGAGTATTGATTTATTTAAGCTATCTAGTTTATTTGGCCCTATAATAATTATTGTTGTATCTCAAGCAATTTTTATAGTGTTATTTGCAATATTTGTAGTATATAAAGTTTTAGGTAAAAATTTAGATGCTGCTATTATGGTAAGTGGGCTTATAGGACATGGGCTTGGTGCTACTCCAAATGCATTAGCTAATATGAGTTCTGTATGTCAAATATATGGTGAATCAAAAAAAGCATTTTTAATAGTTCCTTTAGTTGCTGCATTCTTACTTGATGTATTTACTATGCCTTGTATATTATTTTTTATAAATATCTTTTCTTAAATTTATTTAAATGATTAAAAATTTTTAAGTATTGCCATACTATAAATATAATTTGCTATAGGAGGTAATAATATGGAAACTAATTTACTATGTCTAGAAAAAGAATGTGCTTTCAATAAATCTGGTAGCTGCTATGCTTCTCATATAAAAGTAGAAGGATATGATGCTTACATAACACCTGAAACTTATTGTGATACATTTAGAGACTCTTCTTCTTTTAGTTTGTCAAATTATGGTGGAAATATATCCTTAACAAGTACTCAAAATATTTCATGCAGTGCTGATAACTGCAAATATAATATAAGTGGTGGATGTAGTGCTTCTTTTGTTCAGATAAATCCACAAAATGCTAACTGCGAAACTTTTATTGCAAAATAACAAAATTCGCTTCGCTCATGTCGCCAACGACTTTGTCCGTTGCTCAAAATATCATTTTTTACATTTCCAAACCTATTTATATATATTATTTTCATGAGTCATCAACAGTTTTATGCTTAATGTAATTTCCTTTAATGTAAAAAAAGGATAGATTTTATCAATCTACCCTTTTTTTATGCTACTTGTTTTAATTCTTCAACTTCTTCTAGTACCCCTAGTTTCTTAGCTACTAGTTTTGTTGTACTTGCTTGAACTATAAGAGTTACAAGTATTGTCATAAATACTACTGAAGATATTATTTCGTATCCAGGAAGTTTCATTGATACTATTATCCCTGATAATGCTGCTGGTATTACTCCTGTTTCTCTAACCCACATCATAAATAATCTTTCTTTAAATTTCCATTTAGCCTCTTTATCAAATGCTGTACATATTAAAACTACAAGTGGTCTTGCTATAAACATTAATACTAATACAACTATTAAAGATTCCTTCCAATAAGCAGAGAGTGATGTTAAATCAACTTGTGTTCCTAGGACTACAAATATCGCCATACGACATAATGCTCCTACACTCTCTCTAAATAAGTGCTCTGAATGGAAGTCATGTTCTGGTACCCAAAGTCCAAATATTTTTTTATTTCCTGCTATAAGACCTGCTATAAATACTGCCATATATCCACTACCATGTAATAATGTAGCTACTTCATAAGCTAATGCAACTTTAAGTACTGACATTATTGGTGCATATGAATGGAATATTCCCCATTTTTTATCTGATATTAATAATGAGAATATATACCCAACTGCCACACCAACAACAACTCCACCTAATGCAGATATTAATAATTCACCTGCACTTTTACCAAGAGAAAATTCTCCACTAGTTATTATTCCAAGTAATGTTGAAACAATTATAGCCCCTACAGCATCATTGAATGCTGATTCACTAACTACAGTTTGCTTTATTTTATTTTTTATAGTAACTTGTTTAAATACTGGTATAAGTGCTGCTGGGTCTGTTGATGCTATAACTGCTCCCATTAAAAGAGCTGTCATAATTTCTATATTAAATATTTTTCCTGCAAATACTCCTACAACTACAGTAGATATTAAGACTCCAATAGTTGCAAGCATTCCTACACTTATCTTGACCTTGTTAAGTACTTTTAATTTAACTTCTCTACCACCTTCATATAATATAAATGCAGATCCAAATGTAAGTATTAAATTATTTTCAATAGGAAAAGATTCTATACTAATTAGGTTTAAGACTGCTGGTCCTATTATTATCCCTGCTATTAAGTATAATATAACATCAGGTACTTTTATTATTTCACTCACTTTTCCAAGTACAATACCTGTTATTGCAATTGCAGCAAATATTAGTAACAATCTATTAGTTGCAATTGCTTCTAATGTATTTTCCATAATATCATCTCCCTTTGTCGTTTTTGTAAGTTTTTTGTCGACAATTCTAATTATATTACCGCAAATTGATGCAGTCAACCTTTTTATACAAAAATTAATTTAATTTATTATATTAATATTTCTAACCTTTTATTTTATCAAAAGCTTATATATCTAAAGTCACTTTAGTTATTTTCAAAAAAAGTGTTAAGGTATTTATCAACCTTAACACTTTTTAATTATTTATATACTCTATTTTCATATACTTTTTTAATTAATTTCATATATATATCTTTTTCTTCTTCATCAAAATCATGAGTTACTTTATCAAACCATTCTTTAAATATACCACTTAATGAACCTAAAGCTTCCTCACCTTTTTTACTTAGTGTCAGCCTATATACTCTAGTATCTATTTTATCTTGTTCTTTATTTACATAGCCAAGTTCTACAAGTTTTTTTATTCCTCTTGTTACCATAGCCTTATCTATATTAAGTTCTATAGCTATTTCATTTAAACTTATTCCACTACGTCTTTCTATTAAAAGTAAGTATCTTAAATTTGATATAGCAAAATCATAATCTTTTAACGCATTTTCTGCATACTTTCTAAAATCTTTATTTATTTCCATTTTATACTTATTTACTAACTCAATTTCCACCTTTTCACCTCTATAAAATTACTAGTTCACTCTATTATATATGATAGGATCTATAAATCCAAATGTTATTTTTGAGTTTTTGTAAAAAACTTCACTTACATATAATGTATCTTTTTCTATTCTCTCTTTTAACACAAATTTTACCTCTTTTGAAAAATAACTAACACTTTCTCCTTCAAATACTCCGTCTTTTTCAAAGTATACCATAGGTGTAAATTTGTTAGATTCTTCTAGAGTATTATAATCTAATTTTAAATCTAAGTTATCATTTCTAAAATCTTCTTTTGATATATTATTAGGTATTTCATATGATTTTAATACTACTTGATTATTTTCATTTAATTCAAATAAAAATAAATGAGGTAATATATTTTTTCTCTCTCCCATTTCATAATAGCTTTCTTCTATTATAAAATATCCTTTAAAGTCTTTTGGTAAATTTATTATTTTATCATTTGCTATACCATTTATATGCTTAGCTTTTGGGTGAGTTAAATTACCTTCTTGTTTTTGTTTATGTATTTGTTTATCATTATTAAATACTCCACATAAATTTTTTACAAACATTTCTAATACATTCATACATATTCCTCCTTTTTAGTTGATACAATCAATAATTTTTATTTATATTTATACCCCATTTTTATTTTTTCTACCAATTGAAAAATATTTTTTATTACTTTTATACTTATGTAATATATTGCTATTATTTATATTATCATTTTTTAGATAAAAAAGGTGAATTTATATTCACCTTTTTTATTTAGACAATTTAATTAATATATTTATTTAAAAAACATAATATTTATTAAAGTCGATACTACTGTCATACTAAACCCTAACATAATCTCATAAGGAAGTAATGTAAATCTCTCTTTTATACCCATATTTACACTCTTTGCACTTGTATGAAATAATGATCCATGAGGTAACTGCTCAAAAGCACTAGAACCTGCATTTACAATGCTTGCTCCATTTAAAGCTGAAAATCCTGAACTTATTATAGCTTCTTTAAAAGTTGATGATGCTATAGTTGCTCCTGCTGTTGATGATGCCGTTGCTAAAGACATTAGCATCCCAGATATTGGTGCTAATAAAAATTGTGGTACGCTTAATACTTCAAGTACAGTTATTGTACTATTTTGAAGATTAGACATTTGTATAATACCTGCAAGTGTTCCTGTTCCTATTAATAATATACATACTCCTTGCATTTGGCTAACTCCATAGGCTAAATAGTTATTTAACTTTTTAATATTTCCTGTTGCAATTACACAAACTATTCCTCCTAAAGGTAGTGCTATTAATGGATCTATGGAAACACTAGATATATTACCTAGAAATAATAACCCTATAGATACTAAAGGCCCTATCAAAGATCTAAATAAAGTAGGCATTTCCTTTTTTTCTTGTAATATATCACTTTGTTCAAACTTGCTACCTTTATCTATAATCAACTTAGTTAATATTACAGTTATAAATATTCCACATATAGCAGGCACTATATTTGATGCCATTACATTTGATAAAGTTACATTGAAATTTTCTGATACTGCTAAAGTGTTTGGATTTGGTGATATTATATTTCCAGCCTTTCCTCCTCCAGCTAAAGCTAAAAGTATAGATATTTTAGAATAAGATAACTTATTTCCTATGTACATACCTATAGGTGCAACAGTTATAATAGCTACATCTAAGTTAACCCCAACTCCTGCTAAAACCATAGTTGATATAGCTATTCCTAAAATGGCTTTATCTGTTCCTAATAACTTAATTATTTCTTCAGATATCTTATTTACTGATCCTGTTTTTATCAAACATCCTGCTAATACTCCTGATGCTAAAACTCTTAATATAGATGGTGATATATCTTTTGCTCCATTTATCATATACTCTACAGTTTGTGATAAATGACAACCTCCAATCAATCCACCAACTAAAGCTCCTAACATTAAACTATACACAGGTTGAAATTTCTTAATTATAAGAATTATAGCTGTAAAAAGTCCAAATATTGCCCCAAAAGTTGTTATCTGCATACAAATCCCCCTGTTAAATTATATTAAACTAATTAAATTTTATTTAATAAGTTTAATATAATTTTATGTTTTTACTACTATTTTGTCAACTATATATTAATTAATTAAATTCTATTTAACATTTATTAATATGCATTTTATGCTATAATAAATATATTGTTTAAGTTTTATAAAAATTTTAACTAAGGTGATTAATTATGAATGATTTAAATATTGGTATTAAAATCTGTGAAATAAGAAAAAAACAAGATTTAAGCATAAGAGACTTAGCTAAACTAGCAGGTGTTACACCATCTTTACTAAGCCAAATAGAAAGAGGGCTTGCTAATCCATCAGTTAATTCATTAAAATCTATAGCCTCTGCTTTAAATGTTCCACTATTTACTTTCTTTATGTCTGAAGTTGATAAAAGAAATTTAATAGTCAGAAAAGATAATAGAAAAAAAGTTATTCTTCCTGGAAATAATGATGTAGTCTATGAAGTATTATCTCCAGAAATTAATGATAATTTTGAATTTGCTATAATGAACCTATCTCCTAACACTAGCTCTTGTACTAATTTTATAGAACATAAAGGATATGAGATAGCTTATATATTAAGTGGTGAAGCTAACCTATACATAGATGAAGATAAATTTACTTTATATGAAGGTGATAGCGTTAAAGTTCCTATTGGTTCTAGACATCTTTGGGAAAATATAACAAATAATGATACTAAAGTAATATTTGCCGTTATATTATAAAAAGAGCCTAATGGCTCTTTTTATCTATGTTTTAAATATACACTATATTCTTTTATTGTTTCATTTATATTTATAGTTATTAAATACTCGTTATAGTGTGCATTATAAGGCTGTTTATATTTTAAGTTTATTACAAATTCACTATCTTCTAATTCTAATAACTCACTATCTTTTAAAAATTTTCTTTCTATCAATTCTAAAACTCTTTCCAAATAAATCTCCCCCTATAAGTATTTACCACTTATATACCCATTAATATATTTTACTATCTCTGTTTATATATTTTTAAAGTTTATCCTTTTTCTTATACATTTTCCAAGTATATACGCTAATCCTACTTTTATAAAATCTACAATTAAAAATGGTACTACACAAGTTAGTAGACCTTTAAAAAAACTTACTCCTGCTATTAAGCTAAATTGAAAAGTACCTATTATATAGCTTATAAAAAGTGCTATTAACATTGAAAGTAAAAGTAATATATTATTTTTATATTTTTCAAAAAAATATCCAACAATATATGAAACTATAGGAAATGATATTAAGAAACCTCCTGTAGGTCCAACTAATACACCTATTCCTCCACCCATTTGAGAAAATACAGGTATACCTATTAGTCCAAGGCTTAAATATATAACTTGAGATAAAAAACCTAACCTAGGACCAAGTAATATTCCACAAATCATAACAGAAAACATCTGCATAGTAAGTGGTACAGTTGTAAAAGGTATTGGTATTGATATTTGAGCAAGTATAGCTGTTAAACTTGCAAATATAGAACATATAACTAATTCTTTAGTTGATAATTTCATATTTTTCTCCTTAGTATTTATACTATAAAAGGATTATACCAAAATTAACTACATTTTAGTACAATCCTTTAAAACTATATATTACTAACTTTTCTTTATTATATCTTTATTTAACTATTTTTTATAACTTTAAATAAAAACACCATAGCAATTTTGCTATGGTGCCTTATTTATTATAAAACTCTCTTAGCTCCTACGTGAGCATTTTTCCAGTAACTATTGTTTATACTAGTCTTTTGAACTACATCTCCTGGTTTTGGAGCATGTATCATTTGTCCATTACCTATATATATACCAACATGAGTTATTCTTCCACTTCCATCAGTACTAGAGAACATTAAGTCTCCTGGTTGTAAGTTATTCCAACTTACAGATCTCCCTACACTATATTGAGCTGTTGAAACTCTAGGTAATGTTATTCCAACTTGCTTATATACATAGTAAGTTAATCCTGAACAGTCAAAGCTATTAGGTCCTTCTGCTCCCCATACATATGGCTTTCCTAGTTGTGCCATAGCTGTGCTTAATACCTTTTGTACTTTGCTTTGAGATGTTTGTCCATTGTCTGAACTACTATTACTTCCTGAACCTGTATTTGAGTTAGATAAGCTTATATAGCTTGAACTTCCCCATCCTACTTTTCCATTTGATAATTTTACTTTATACCATCCATTTGAGCTTTCTAATATATCTACTCTATCACCTTGATAAGCTTTAGTTATTACGCCATAGCTAGTGCTTGGGCCACTTCTTATATTTAAAGCTGCTGTTGTTATTGTTCCTTTTTTACCTGTAACAGGTGTAGAAATTTCTCCACCATTATTTGCATTATTTCCTGAACCTGCACTTGAGTCAGATAAGCTTATATAGCTTCCACTTCCCCATCCTATTTTTCCATTTGATAATTTTACTTTGTACCATCCATTTGAACTTTTTTCTAATATTTCTACCTTATTTCCTTCGTATACCTTAGTTATTATACCATAGCTAGTACTTGGGCCACTTCTTATATTTAAAGCTGCTGTTGTTATTGTTCCTGTTTTTCCTGTAACAGGTGTAGAAGTTTCTCCACCGTTATTTGCATTATTTCCTGAACCTGCATTTGAATCAGATAGGCTTATGTATCCACCATGACCCCATCCTGATTTTCCATTTGAAAGTTGCACTTTATGCCATCCATTTGAGCTATCTAATATCTTTACTTTGTCTCCTTGATAAGCTTTAGTTACTATAGAGTGAGATGTAGATGCACCGCTTCTTATATTTAAAGCTGCAGTTGTTATTGTACCCATCTTTCCTGTAACTTGGTTTGAACTATTGTTACTGCTAGATCCAGATACACTTATATAGTTTCCACTTCCCCATCCTATTTTTCCATTTGATAGTTTTACTTTATGCCATCCATTTGAGCTTTCTAATATTTCAAGTTTATCTCCTTGATGAACTTTTGTTACTATTGAGTAACTTGTACTAGGTCCACTTCTTATATTTAATGTACTAACTGTTACAGTTCCTGTTTTTCCATCTGCAAACGCACCTGTAGTCCCCATAGCTAGTCCTACTGTAGTAGCACAAACTGCTACTGCCACTTTTCTATCTAACATTTTAAACCTCCCATTTTTATTTCTTATACAATATATAATTTAAAGTTTTTATTCTCAAAATAATTCTTATATATATTATATACTTTATTTGTAAATTTGTTATGAATTTTTTTACATTTTTTATATTTTTTTATATTTTTTTCATTATTTTTAGTAAAAATGGGTATAATATTGTTTGATTTTTAATTTTAATTAATTCTTTTTACTATTTCGTATATATCCTTGTCGAATTATAGTATCATTTCTAACTTTTTTATTTATTATATTTATCTTTTTATTGCTATATTATTTTTTATAAAAAAATAAAACACTAAGAAATTCTTAGTGTTAATCTAATATTATTTTTATAATATCTCCATTCTTTCTTTCTAGGTGTGCAACTTCACCACTTATATTTTCATCTAATGCTCTTGTAACTAAGCTTATAAGTTTTTTACCATCGACTATATCATCTAAATCATTAAAAAAGTCTAGTGCATTATTTTGTATCATTTTTTTTACAAAGTTAACGGGTAATTTTATATGAATTTTATCTCCATTATGAGATAAGACTTTTACTCTTAAAAGCTTTTCATCATATACTCTTTTTATACTTTTCCCCATATAAATACTCCTTAATACTATATTTTCTTAAAATTTTTAATTACATATTTCCAAAATTATGTTTATTAAAATCCTTTAAGGGAATATAATTTTTATGTAATATAAAAACTTATACTTAATCTATATTTTATACATACTTTTTTTATTACTAATTGAACATTTTTTTATTTTGAGTTTATAATAATTTTATGCTAAAATCTTTAATTATAATATTTAAGGAGATGAAAGTTTTGTTTAATTATATAAAATTTGCAATTTATCAGTTAATTGGCTTTCTAGGAACTTTACCTAAATTGCTTAAATATAAAAATAATCCTGATAAATATACATCAAATGAACAATTTGATGTATTAAAATCACATGCTCTAAAATCACTAAAGTTAGTTGATATAGATGTAAATATTTTAGGAAAAGAAAAAATCCCTAATGAGCCAGTTTTATTTGTTGTAAATCATTCTAGTATGTTAGATAGTTTTATACTAATTTCTAGTGTGGATAGACCTATCGGGTGTGTTATAGCAGATGAGCCTATTTGGAGAAATATTCCTATTTTAAAAGATTGGACTAAACTTATAAAATGTGTATACATAAATAGAAAAAATAATAGAGAAGGCATAAAAAGTATTATACAAGCATCTAAAAATATAACCTTAGGACACAGTATGGCAGTATTCCCAGAGGGTGATTTAACTTGGGTAAAAGAACCTAATTCTTTAGTATCAACTTTTAGAAGTGGTGCTTTAAAAATAGCTTATAAGGCAAATTGTCCTATAGTTCCTTTAGTTATAAAAAACTCTCAAGGTATTTATGATGGCTATGAACCTATCGGTAAAATTCACTCAAAATCTATAGAGGTTGAATTTTTAGACCCTATATACAAACATATAGATAATACTAAGTTAAAATCTAGTATATTAGCTGACCATATAAAAAATAAAATGGAAGATAAAATGTTAGAGTTTAACTATAAAGAAGAAAAGAGTATGGCTTAAACCATACTCTCTTTTAATATTTTTACTTCATCACCTATATTTATAGTTCCTTCACTTATAACTTTTACAAATATACCTTCTCTAGGCATAACGCAGTCACCTGTAGTTCTTTTTATTTCACATCCTCCATGGCATTTTTTACCTATTTGAGTTACTTCTACTTCACATTCACCTAGAGTTAATCTAGTTCCTACAGGAAGTTTGTATACATTTATTCCTTCTGTTGTTATATTTTCTGCAAAATCACCAAATTTTAAATGATCAAATCCTCTTTCTCTCATTTTATCTATACTTTCTTTTGCTAGTAACGATATTTGTCTATGCCAATTTCCTGCATGTGCATCATTAACTATTCCATGATTTATTTTTAAAGTAGCTTTATCTACAGGTACTTTTACTACACCTTTTTTTTCACTTATATTTATAGATACGATCTTAGCCATACTCCCCATCCTTTTTTAAAATTTGAAATTTCCAGACTTACCACCACTTTTTTCTAGCAGATGTACATCCTTTATTACCATTTTTTTATCTATAGCTTTGCACATATCATATATTGTAAGTGCTGCTATTGTTACTGCACTTAAAGCTTCCATTTCAACACCAGTTTTTCCCACTGATTTACACGTTGCATATATATTTATTATATTCTCTTTTTCATCTATATTAAAATCTAAATCACAACCTACTAAATTTATCTGATGACACATAGGAATATTCATTGGTGTATTTTTAGCACCCATTATTCCTGCAACCTGTGCTACTGATAATACATCACCTTTTTTAACTTGTCCATTTAATATCTTATCTATTATTTCTTTATTTACTAATATGCTAGCTTTTGCAGTTGCAGTTCTTTTTGTATTTTCTTTATCTCCTACATCAACCATTTTTGCATATCCCTTTTCATTTATATGAGTTAGCATATTATCCTCCTATTTGATACATACTCCTTTTAGTATCACTAACTTTATTTTCATTTAAGTAATGTCTTTCTGGTTTGTCTAATATTATCTCTTTTAATACTTCTCTAAAAATTAATGGCTTATTTAAGTAGTATTTTATATCATACTCTTCTTCTGAATGAAGACATAATTTAATAGTTCCATTTTGAGTTATTCTTATCCTATTACACTCACTACAAAACGAACATGACATAGGAGTTATTATTCCAACTCTTCCCATTGAATCTTCTAATTTGTAGTATTTAGCAGTAGAATTTTCACTACTTTCTATTTTATATAATCCATCTATTTGACTTATCACATCTTGTATATTAACATATCCATTTCTATATATTTTACTAGCCTCTCCTAAAGGCATAAGTTCAATAAATCTTACATCAATATTATTAAATTTTGTCATAAGTATAAAGTCTGGTATTTCATTTTCATTAAATCCACTTATAAGTACACAATTTATTTTAACTTTCATTCCAAGTTCTAAGCATCTAGATATAGATTTTAATACTTCTTTTATATCTCCATTTCTAGTAATACTTTTATATTTATATTCTTTTAATGAATCTAGACTTATATTTACAGTTCTAAGACCACTTTCATATAATTCATATGCCATATCATAAAGACCTATTCCATTAGTAGTTATAGCTACATCTTTTATATTACATTCTTCATAAGTGTATCTTATAATTTCTGATAAACCTTCATATAATAAAGGTTCTCCTCCTGTAAATCTAATTTTTGTTATTCCTATTTGCGATAATCCATTTATAATAAATTTATAATCATTTAAACTAAGTGTATTTTCGTATTCATTAAAGCTTACATCATCTGGCATACAATAAACACATCTTAGATTGCATTTTTCAGTTAAAGAAATACGTGCATAATTTATATTTCTTCCATATTTATCAATCATAACTAGCTACCCTCTTTTTTGCCTATTTTATATAACTAATTATATACTATTTTTAGTTGTAATGGCACATTCTGTTGCCTCACCTTTTAATATTTCTATTCCATGGGGTAATACATCTAACACAAACCCTAAATTTTCTATTGCACCTTTAGGGCTTCCTGGCAAGTTAATTATAATAGAATTGTTTCTTATACCACTTATTCCTCTACTAAGTATTGCTTTTTTAGTTATTTCACTAGATTTTAATCTCATATATTCACTTATACCTGGAATTTCCCTTTCTAAAACTTCTTTTGTAGCTTCTGGTGTTGTATCCCTTTTAGAAAAACCTGTTCCTCCATTAGTAAGTACCAAATCAGCTATATTATTATCACAAATATTTATAAGTTCTTCTTTTAACATGCCCTTATCATCTTTTAACAGATTATAATGTACTACTTTGTATTCATTATTTTCTTCTATATACTCTTTTAGCTTTTTTCCCGTTATATCTTCTCTTTCTCCTATATATCCTTTATCACTAAGTGTTACTATAGCTACTTTAAACATATTTACCTCCCAATTTTATATTATTTAGTATGTTTTCTATGTGATAATTCCCCTTTATTTTTTACTAATAATAATTCAGCCATTATACCAAAGGCTATTTCTGAAACATCATTTGACGATATATTAAGACCTACAGGTGCATATACCTTATCTAATAATTCTTTTTCTACACCTTCTTTTAAAAGTTCTCCTTTTAATGTATTCCACTTTTTCTTACTTCCTATCATGCCTATATAAGAAGGATTTTTCTTTATTATTTCTCTTAATGCCTCTAAATCTTTTTCATATCCTCTAGTTGCAATTATTACGTATGTGTTTTCATCTATATTTATATCATTTAATATATTATCTATATTTCCAGAATATACTTCATCTGCACTTTCAAATCTTTCTTTATTTGCAAATTCTACTCTATCATCTACTATTATTTTATAAAAGTCTAATGTATTTGCAATTTTATATATATTATAACCTACATGTCCTCCTCCGACTATTAAAAGTCTTGGTCTTGGTTTAAATACTTTTATAAAGCCACAAACTCTTCCACCACACTGCATAGGAGTATCTTTAGAGTTTTCATCTAAAGCATGTTTAAATACTCTATCACCCCCACTATCTAATGCTTTTTTACATTCAGTTATTACTTCGTGTTCTAATATTCCTCCGCCTACAGTTCCTAGTATACTTTTATCATTAAAGTACGCTAGTGTAGCACCTACTTTTCCTGGACTAGAACCTTTTACTTCCGTTATAGTTGCAAAAGCTACCTTATTTCCACCTTTCACTTCTTTACTTATTCTGTCTAATATCATCTCATCCATAATTACTTCTCCTATCTAGCTTTTGACTATTTATTATAAAATCTTACAACTTCCTCTAAAACACTTCCAGCTATACATCTAGCTTTATCTGATATTGTATAACAATTATTAACTTCTTCAATTCTTGGGTCTATATCTAGTATTTTTAATCCTTTTACTATATTAGACTTATTTCTTATAATTCCTCTTAAAACTCCATCTATATTTGCTTTTACATCAATTTTTTCATTATCTTTGTTTATTATATAAGCTAGTACTTCTCCTTTTTTTACTACACTTCCTATACTAGCTATATTTTCTATAATACCACTTTCTTTTGCATACCCGACTCTTTCTTTTCCTATACCATTTATAACTCCTGGTGTAGATGTATTTTTTAGAGCATATCCACTATTTATGATTTTTCCTAAATTATGACCCCTCATAGTTTCAATTACTATATCTACATCTTTACCCGCACAAAATCCTGGACCTAATGCAATAGTAAGCTTAGCCATATCTTTATTTGTCCCTAAATTTTTTTTAGCTAGAATACAATCTATTACTATATCCGGTTTTAAATATTTTATATACTCTCCTTTTTCATCAACAACTAAAGCTACATTCTTATCTTTTATAGCTTTTTTTATCTCCTCTATATTATTACAAAGCTTTGCACAAACACCTTCAACACTAAATTCTCCTTCATAAACAGCTTCACTAAAACTTACATTTCGCCTTATTGCCAATGGTTTTTCAACTTCCAAACAAACCACATCAAACCCACATCTATTTAATCTATGTATTACTCCACTGGCTAAATCTCCTGCACCTCTTACTACTATCATATTTCGACCACCCTTCCAAACATTTATCAATATAAATATTTTTATTAATAGTATTATACAATACATTTATATTTTTTTATATATTATAATTCGTAATTATTAAATATAATAATGTTTATTAAAAGCTTTAATTTTCATACAAAAAAGTATAGCCATACATATTAGTATAGCTATACTTTCTAGTTTAATATTTATCATACTTATCAAAATCTTCATTTTTCTTTTCTTTTTTTCTTTCTATTATTTTAACTATAATAAGTACTATACTTCCAACTATAATAACAAAAGGTGTTCCTACAGCAAGTATTAAAGCTATTATGAGCCCTATATTACTCATCAATAACAACTCCAGTACCATATGCTAACATTTCAGCAGCTCCTTGCATAACTGCTGCTGATGTTAATCTAAATCCAATTATTGCATTAGCACCTTGTGCTTTAGCATCTTCTACCATTCTAGCTATTGCTATTTTTCTAGCTTCTGCTAACATCTCATCGTATCCTGTAAGTTCTCCACCAACTAATTGCTTAAAACTTGCACCTATATCTTTTCCTATATGCTTTGCTCTAATTGTACTTCCTTTTACTAATCCCTTAACTTCTATAATATTCTTACCTGGTATACACTCTGTAGTTAATATTAACATATATATCCTCCATCTTATTTTATACTAAAATATTTTCCTATTACTAATGAGTATATATTATTCACCTATTTTATTCTATAAACTTTACTATTTTAATATAAAAAAATACCGATAAAAATTATCGGTATTCTTTAAACTATTTCTAAATTATTTTCCCCTGATTTTATACTAGAGTTATTTTTGTTTTTAGTACTTTTTCCTATAAACTTTCCTAGCTTTATATTTCTAAATATAGTAGATACAAATATTATACCTAATGCTAATGCACCAGATATTGCTAATGTATTTACCCCATATTCTATAGCTTTCATATAATCTCCTACTATAAACTGATACATTGTATTATATACTCCATATCCTGGAACCAAAGGAATAAGGCAACATACACTTAATGTTGTAGCTGGTGTTTTATATATTCTTGCACATATTTCGCAGTATATACTAAAGCATATAGCAGATATAAAATATGATATTACATCTGATCCTATACAATGTAGAGAAAATTTGTATGAAAACCAAGCTATTCCTCCACCTATTCCTGCTACTATTAGTCGCTTTCCTTTTATATTAAATATAATTCCAAATCCTATTCCTATAAAAAAAGATGCTATTGATTCTATAATCATACTACATCCCTCCCATCTGAAGATACATACTTATTACAAATCCTGTGCCAACTGCAATAGATACACCTATTAATAAAGCTTCTGCGACCTTAGTAAGCCCTGATATTAATTCTCCTTGCATAATATCTCTTATAGAATTTGTAAGTGCAAGGCCTGGAACTAAAAGCATTATACTTCCAGCTATTATTTTATCTATCTCATGTATAAAACCAATGTCATACATTAATACAGAAAATATAGCTACTACTCCTCCACATAAACTATTTATAAAAAATTCATTTAATGATGATTTGCTTAATTTGTTATATATATATTTTATTATTATACCAATTATAAAAGATCCTAAAATAGCATTAAAATTACCACCAAACAATAATGTAAACATAGCTGTTGATATACCTGAAAATAATAATACTGTATTATCCTTATACATATCATCGTTACATATTTTTTCTAGTTCTAGTTCACATTCATCTATGCTTAATTTATCATGATATATCTTTCTCGAAAGAGAATTTATATTATGAACTCTATTTAAATTTACACCTCTTGAGTTAATCCTTTTAACTACTGAATATATCTTACCATTAAGAAATATAGAAACCATTACCGCTGTAGGGGTTGCAAATACTTCTACTTCGTCTACATCAAAAGACTGACAAATCCTTGATATGGTTTCCTCTACTCTATAAGTTTCTCCTCCACTTTGAAGCATAAGCCTTCCTGCATTAGATGAAAAATCTAAAATTCTATCAATGTTCATAGTACACCCCCTTAAATTCACACAGATTCCATTATAGCATAATATTTATTTTTTATATTATGTTTTTGTATATTTATAATAATAAAAATTTTAGATAAATTTAGAATTTTTAAATGTAAATACTAAAGCAATATACGTTAATTTATGTTTTTAAATAAAAAAATAAACTATAAAAATTAAATTATATAACTTTTATAGTTTATCTTCATTATTATATATCACAACATGCAATTCCAAGCACTCCAGGTCCTGTATGTGCACATATGCAGCTTCCTATATTTACAACAACAATGTCTTTTACATTTAAATTTTCACATAAATTATTTTTTAATATTTTTAAATCTCCTTCATTATCTCCATAACCAATTATTATAGTCTTATTAGTTAAATCTTCACCTTGTTGTTCTTTTATAATTTCTACTATATTGTTTATTACTTGTTTTTTACCTCTCGCTTGTGAAAAATGTTTAACTAATCCTTCATCTAAGCGAAGTATTGGCTTTATATTTAACATATTTCCTATTGTAGCCTTAGCTAAAGACATTCTACCACCCTTTTGCAAATACTCTAGCGTTTCTACTGTAAATAAAACAGATAAGTTATTTTTTAAATTTGTCAGATGTTTTATTATCTCTTCTATACTTTTGCCTTCTTTAGCTAACTTAGCTGCACTAAGTACTAAGCATGTACTTCCTATAGATAATGATAATGTATCAAATGTGTGTATATTTTTGTTTTCTATATCATTTTTAGCCATAACAGCACTTTGATATGTACCAGATGCGTTAGATGATCCTCCTATATACAAAATCTCTTCATATTTATCTATGTATTTTTCAAATGCATTTTTAAATGACATATACGTAACTTGAGATGTTTTTGGTAAACTTTCATTTTCCCTTAGCATTTTATAAAATTCATCTTCAGTTAGATCTACTCCATCTATATATTCTCTACCATTAAAAATTATGCTAAGTGGTACTACTTCTATATCATATTTATCAATAAATTCTTTAGGTATATCCGATAAGCTATCACATATTATTTTTATATTATTCATTTTTCCTCCAACTTTTTAACTCTTCTTTTATATCTAAGTTATTACTTTAAGTTTTAATACCAGGTATTAATATCTTAGCATAATAATATTTTTATTTCAATATTTTAAAGTTAATTTTTTACATATTTTAGATTATTTCCAAAATATTCATTAAGTTACATAAAATTTAATTTAACATAAAAAATAGCTTGATACTTTTTAGCATCAAGCTATTTTTTATTCAATATTTTATATATATTTTTCAAGTATTACAGCTCTGATATTTTCATACTTTATATAATCTGGTAGTGACTTTTTTATTACACTTATCTTATCTTCAGAAAACCTTTCACATGCATCTAATATCATTGCTTTATCTTTTTGTTCATACATACTCTCTAAATCTATATTAAAGTTTATGCAATTTCCTTCTTTTATATAATCATATATATATCCTAAAACTGTAGAAAGAGATGTTTCTATTTCTTCACATACATATTTTATATCATTCACTTGATTCAATAAATCTAGGGCTATTTCATTATTTTTTCTATTTTCTCCATCTATTATAAGCTTAAGTCTTTTTTTATCTTCCCACTCTGGTCTTATATTTTTTTCATTTATATATGAATTTACTACATCTAATATACTTTCACCGTATCTATTTATTTTAACTGGACCCATACCACCTATATCTTTTAATTGTTCTTTAGTAGTTGGATACCTCCCACTTATTTCTTTTAAAGAATTTTTGCTAATTACCATATAAGGTATAGTCTTTTCCTTTTTTGCTATATCTTTTCTTAAATCATCTAAAATATTATATAGATTTTTATCTGTAGTAACTTCAAAATATTCATCTTTAATTTTTGTGTTGTCTTTTTTATTTGTATTATTATCTAATACTTTTTGTTTATCAATATTGTTTCTATTTATATAGGATTCTATTACATCTTTAAATCTAGAACCATACTTTTCATACTTTACTTCGCCTATACCAGATACACTAAGCATTTCTTCTTTTGATGTAGCATAAATACTTGCCATACCTTTAAGAGTTGCATCTCCAAATACCATATATGGAGCTATAGATTCTTCTCTTGCTATATTACTTCTTAAGCTTACTAATTCTTCGTATAATTCATTTTCTACATACTTAGACTTACTTGCTTTAGCTTCTTTTAATTCAACTTTTATTTCCTTTTTTATAACTCTCATTGATTGTTCATTTAATTTTATAGTTGGAAATGTTCCTCTATGTCCTAAATTTTCTACTATATCTAAAAATCCATGTGATACTAATGTATTTATAAAGTTTTTTAAATCTTCACTAGAGTACTTTTTCATAAGACCATAAGTTGATAATTTATCAAATTCTAATTCTAATACTTTTTTATTTTTAGAACCCCTAAGAACATCGACTATCATGGTTATTCCATAGCTTCTTTTCATTCTAGCAATACAAGATATTACCATCATAGCATCTAGTGTCTTATCTACTACCTCTCCATCATTTAAACAGTTGCTACAGTTATTGCATTCATCTTCCATAGTTTCTCCAAAATAATCTAGTATACATTTTCTATAGCAATCACTAGTATATATTAAATCTACCATTTGCTGAAGTTTAGTATATTTAGCTATCTTTCTTTGAGGATTTTCTATGGACGCTTCCACTAAATATTTTTGCGTATGAACATCTTGTGGAGCAAATAATAATATACACTCACTTTCTTCGCCATCTCTTCCTGCTCTACCTATTTCTTGATAGTAGTTTTCTATACTTTGTGGCATATTATAATGAATTACCCATCTTATATTTGGTTTATCTATTCCCATACCAAAAGCATTTGTTGCTACCATTATCTTAATATCATCATTTATAAACTTTTCTTGATTTTCTTTTCTTGTTTCATTACTAAGACCTGCATGATATTTAGATACTAAATAACCTCTTTTTAAAAGTCCATCATGTATATTTTCTACTTCTTTTCTAGTTGATGCATATATTATCCCACATTCATTTTCATGATTTTTAACATAATCTAATAAGTATTTATTTTTAGCAGGGGATTTAATTATATTTATAGATAAATTTTCTCTATCAAACCCTGATATAAATACTTTTGGATTATTTAAATTAAGTACTTCTACTATATCTTTTCTAACTTCATCACTTGCTGTAGCTGTAAAAGCCGTTACTATTGGTCTATTTCTTAAGTTATTTATAAAATATGGTATTTTTTTATAACTTACTCTAAAATCATGTCCCCATTGTGATACACAGTGTGCCTCATCTATCGCAACTTGACATACAACTTTATCATATATTACTGTTAAAAAATCAGAACTATCTAACCTTTCTGGTGCTACATATAATATTTTGCATTTATCATTTTTTATATTGTTAAGTACTTTTTCATATTCACTATTTGAAAGAGAACTATTTATGTACTCAGCTTCTATTCCCATAACCTTTAGTGTATCTACTTGGTCTTTCATAAGTGATATAAGAGGAGATACAACTATAGTTATTCCCTCTAGTACCATGGCAGGTATTTGATAACATATGGATTTACCTCCTCCTGTTGGCATTATAGCAAGAACATCGTTATTATTAATTATAGAATTTATAATATCTTCTTGCCCTTTTCTAAAGTTTGTATATCCATAATACCTATTTAATATATCTAACGGTGTAATATTCATTTATAACCCTCCTAACTGCATAATATATCCTTTGGAGTATTTAGATCTTAATTAATTTTAATTCTATTAATTTACTTTATCTTACCACAAGATTTTAATTTTAACTATTTAGTAACTACAAAATTTATATATTTAATATCTATATATAATTTAACTTCATTATAGAAAAAGCTTATATTATGTATTTAAAATTTTCAATATTCATATTATTAAGTAGTAATAATATATTAAATTCTCTTAATACTGGAGGAATTTATGTTAAAAGAAACCGAATATCTTTCTAAAGAAAAATATAATCTACTAAAAAAATATAACCTTCAATTAAATGATGATTTATATTGGGAATCAAACCATAAGAAATACCCTAAAGTTAAATTTTTTTCCAATAAGTTTGCTAAAAATCACTCAACTCTAGCTTTATTATTTTATATACACAAGTTATGTTATGCTAAAATAAAGTATTTTGAAAAAAATTTCAATAAATATATACCTTATAAATATGACTACAAAAAAGGATTTATAGAGTGTGAGCTATTTGATATGGAGTTTATGTTGCATATTCCTAGTAATGTAATTATTGATATTAGAAACTTACAAGAAATTAAAAATATAGATGAGTTTCATGATTTTTGTAGATACCTAGAAAGCTATGAATTATAATTAAAATTAATGATTTTAACTGAAAAAGTGCCTTTTAATTAAAAGGCACTTAAATTTATTCAATATTACATACTCTTTGTTTTTCTTATTTCAGTATTGTTCCAACACTGAACATTTTCAAGTCCTTTTATATTTGATGCATCAAATACTGGACTTTTAATTCCATTTTTCTTTTGATTAGTATAATCTTCAAGTGCTATAAAAGCATATTTTCCTAAAAGAGCTATTGCTATTAAGTTTATTATAGCCATAAGGGCCATAAATACATCTGCTAAATTCCAAACTACATCTACTTGAACTACTGAACCAAATAAAACCATACATACAACTAACACTCTAAATATATTTAAAACAGTTTTATTGCTATTCATAAACTCTATATTTGATTCTCCATAGTAATAGTTACCTACTATTGAACTAAAAGCAAATAAGAATATACATAAAGCTATAAATATATGTGCAAAACTTCCTATATGAGAAGATAGTGCTGCTTGAGTTAACTCTATTCCACTTAATCCACTAGTTGAGTATCCTGGATATAAAAGTACTATAAATGCTGTACATGTACAAATTAAGATAGTATCTGTAAATACTCCAAGTGTTTGTATTAATCCTTGTTTAACAGGATGTGATGTATCTGCAGTTGCTGCTGCATTTGGTGCACTACCCATACCAGCTTCATTTGAGAATAGTCCTCTTTTTACTCCAGTAAGTATTATTCCTGCTGTCGTACCTACTGACATTTCTCTAAAATTAAAGGCATTTTCAACTATAAGCTTAAGTACATTTGGTATTTCACCTATATTTATTACAACTACAAATAACGCTACTAATATATAAAGTCCTGCAAATATTGGAACTATTATCTCAGATACTTTAGCTATTCTATGAACTCCTCCAAATATAACTATTGCTGTAAGTATTGTAATTATTATCCCTATAGTTAATCTATCAATTCCAAATGCTGAATTAAATGCAAGTGAAACTGTATTAGCTTGAACAGCATTAAATACAAATCCAAAACATATAGTTATTAGAATAGAGAATAATATTCCCATCCATTTTTTGTTTAGCCCTTGTTCTATATAATAAGCAGGTCCACCTCTAAATCCATCTTTGTCTTTTATCTTAAATATCTGTGCTAATGTACTTTCAACAAAACTTGATGCAGAACCTATTAATGCTGTTATCCACATCCAAAATATAGCACCAGGTCCTCCAACTACAACAGCCATAGCAATCCCTGCAATGTTACCTGTTCCAACTCTAGATGAAGTACTTATACAAAATGCTTGAAACGACGATACCTGTCCTTCTTTTTTATTTTCCTTAGATGCACCTTCTCCTAAAAGCTTAAACATTTCTTTAAAATATCTAAATTGTACAAACTTAGTCTTAACACTAAAGTAAATTCCAAGTGTTACTAACATAGCTATTAATATATATGTCCATATAAAATCGTTAATGCTTAATATTAAGCTATTTAAATTTTCCAATTTCAATCCCTCCTAAATTAATTATAAATACTTTTATATAATTGCCCTTTTTAAAAATATTATTATATATTTCAAAAATTACTGGCTAATAAATATTTTTGAATTAATATTTCTTTTTTATTCATTATAACTATATTTTCAATACTTTTCAAGTCATTTTTTGCATAATTAATTTTTCCATTTGCAAATTTCTAATTTTACAATAAATTCAATTTAACTTAAACCATTGATTTTAGTTATTTTACTAACTTTTCTAAGTGTCTTTTAATTTTATTTTATTATGTTAATTTATTTTATAGGTAAGTTATTAATATAATTATTAACTTATCTCTTTATTAATATTAGCTTGTATCATATCTACATTTATTGTAAAAGTGTTTTTTATAACAGATGTATTGAAATATGGCATAAAAAAAGCACTTAGATTTTAATCTAAGTGCTTTTTTTATTAATTATTCTTTTTTTGTTCTATTTTTAATTTATCTAAATAAGCTACTGCATTTAATGCTGCTATTTGACCTTGACCAGCTGACTTTATATAAGAATATGGTTTACCAACACAGTCTCCTGCTGCAAAGCATCCATTTATACTTGTGTTCATATTAATATCAACCTTAATATGTGGTCCTTCTGTCTCTATTCCTGGCACTAATGATTTAGGCGAAGCACTATCTTTTATTACAAATACTCCATCTACGTCTATTTCTTGTTGTTTTAATTCTACTTTATTTACTAAATTTTCTCCATGGATTTGAACAGGTCTATCATTTATAACTTCTATAGAACTATCTAAACCATCTGAAGATCTCATAAGACCTTCTCTTTTATACATAGGTATAAAGTAAGTCTTTGATGCTATTTCACTTAAGAAGTTAGCTTCTTCTTCAGACTCTTTATTATAACCTATTATAGCTACTTTTTTATCTCTATATAAAGGAGCATCACATGTTGCACAATACCCTACACCTTTACCTAGAAATTCTTCTTCACCTTTTATTGGCTTACCATACTCTACACCTGTTGCAAGTATAACTGTAGTAGCTTCAAACATTTCATCCCCTGACATTAAAGCAAAGTAATCTCCCATAGCATATACGTTATTTATTTTTTTATCTACTATTTCAATATCCATGCTTTCTATATGTGCTTTAAATTTATCTCTTAAATCTTCTCCACTTATATCATAAAATCCTAGATAATTCTCTATTGATGGAGCTTTTACTAATTTATTACTTAAATTATCATTTCCAAATACTATTATATTTTTATTTCTTATTTTTGCATTTATTGCAGCAGAAAGTCCTGCTGGCCCACTTCCAATTATTGCCATATCATATCTCATATTAACCACCTATCATTTTATAAATGTGACTTAACTTTTGATTTAATTGCTTCTTTTGGCATAAATCCTACTAATGATTCTACTGGTTTTCCATCTTTAAATATCATCATTGTTGGTACAGTAGATATATTAAATTTTTGAGCTATTTCTAAGCTTTGATCTATATCAACTTTTATAAATTTTGCATCATCCATTTCATTTCCTAATGATTCAAATACTGGTGCTAACATTTTACAAGGTCCACACCAAGTTGCAAAGAAATCTACTACAACTACCCCTTTACTTTCTTCTACTTCCCCTTTAAATTGTGATGTTTTTATTATTTTAGCCATTTTCTTACCTCCTAAATACTCTCTTATCTATAATATGAATTATATTACAATATAGTTATTATTTGTAACATTAATTTATATTATTTATATACCCCCTATATATATCACTAAACAATTTGTTTATCTAGGGATCGTTAGTTTAAAATATGTATACTCATTTTCTTTAGAATCTACAGTTATTGTTATACCAAGATTTATAGCAATCATTTTTGCAATAGATAATCCTATTCCTGAGCCATCTATATCTTTATGTCTTATACTATTGCTTCTAAAAAATCTGTCAAATATATAATCGATATCTTCTTTTTTTATACCCATTCCAGTATCTTTTATATATATTATAATATCGTTATTTTGTTCATAAGCACTTATTGATATACTATCCCCACTTTTTGTGTATTTAAAAGAGTTATCTATAAATATTAATAATAACTGTCTTAACTTATTTTTATCTGTAAATATTTTTTTATTCTTTAATTTAATATTAGTATGAAATTCTTTTTCTTGAATCTCTGCTATATCTGCATAATTTTTACTTATCTCATCTATCATTATATTTATATCTACATTTTCTTTTATAATATCATTAGTACTATCTTCTTTACTTAATGATAATAAATCACTTATCATCTTCTTTATTCTTCTTGTTTCTTTCATAGCATCAGCTATAGATTCAACTTCATCAGATATAGTACTATCTGGATGCTTTAATAAGCTTTCTAACTTTGAAGATACTATGGCTATTGGAGTTCTAAGCTCATGAGATGCATCCTGAACAAATTTAGCTTGATTATTCCAAGCAGTTTCTATTGGTATTAGTGCTTTTTTAGTTAAATAAAGTGCTACAAAATATGTTATTATTACAGCTACTAATACTCCTATTATAAATACAAATATAAGCTGTTTTAACGAGTTTCTTTCCGAATCTATATTTCTTATTATTTGTATTTTATATTTACCAATATCAATGTTTAATTCTCTAAAAGTATATCCATTTTCAGTGTACGTAAAGAAAGTATCATTCTTATTATTTTTAGTTCTTGGTAATAGTTCATTAAAATAGCCATTTTCTGTGTAATATCTTATTCTATTTCCCTCATAAACATAGACCATATTACTTGGGTCTTTTAACACTATTGGATAAAATATAGATCTATTATTAAGTTGCATAGTTATATTTTCTAATTCAGCTTTAAGATTTTTGTCTATATTGCTATATGTAAGTCCTTTAAAGTAAGAATATATAAATATAGAAAATATTATAAGAAATGCTACTACTACGGCTATATTTATTTTTATTAAACGATTTTTAGTTTTACTAAATACATTTTTATTTATCATCAAATATATATCCTACTTTTCTTTTAGTTTTTATATAGTTATCATATCCGTACTTGCTAAGCTTCTTTCTTAAATTGCTAACATAAACTTCAACTATTTCTATAGTAGCATCTGAATCTATTCCCCAAATTCTATCATATATTTGTTCCTTTAAAAGTATTGTTCCTTTATTTATTATAAAATACTCAAGTAAATTAAACTGCTTATTTTGAAGATTTAAATCTTCACCATTTATAGATGCAGTTTTATTATTTGTATCTAAATATAAATCTTTAAATACAATTTTATTATTAGATTTTATTTTTCCATTAGTCCTTAACATTGCATATACTCTTGCTACTAATTCTTCCATATAAAATGGCTTTGTTAGATAATCATTTGCTCCTATCTCAAATGCTGATACCTTATCGTTTAAACTTTCTTTAGCAGTTAAAATAAGTACTAATGTATCTATTCCGTTTTTTCTTATAGACTTTAATATATCTAATCCTGATATATCAGGTAACATTAAGTCTAGTATAATTAAATCATATATATTTTGTTTAATATTGTATATGGCTTCTTCTCCAAAACTACATGAATCTATTTCAAAATGATTTTTTAGTTCCTCCTCTAGACTTTCTAAAAGTTTAGAATTATCCTCAACAATTAAAACCTTCATACCAATCTCCTTAATTTTAATATAAGTTTATTACTATTAATTTCCTATATAATATAAATAATTATACAATACATATATATATTTTTAAAACATTTACAGTCACCAAATAAAAAAACCTAATGTATAGCTTATAATATAAACTTAACAATAGGTTTTTCATCATTTTTAATCATAATTTTATTTTTCCTCATATTTAATGTATATAACTTTTACATCTTTAACACTGTCTAATATAGGAATGTCTATTTAAAGCCTTACTTATTAACTTTGAATATTATTTGAATTATAAGTATTTATTATGTTTACAAATTCATCAATAGAAACGACATTGTCTTTTACCATAAACTCATTGTAGTACCAATTTGCAAAATCAGGGTTAGCTAATGTTGAGTTTAATTTTTCAAAGTCTATCTCTTCTTTATTGTAATTATTTTCATTCATGTTTACCACCCCTTTTTATTTAACCTTATTATTAATCATATAAATACGATTTATTCACTTCAATTCCCTCTTTTTTATTTGTATACTTAACCCTTTATAGTAAATGTTTATTTTCCTTTAAAAAGTTTTTTAATGCTTGAGTTATTATTTCTTGTTTAGTAAAACTTGAATTACTACATAACCTTTCAAAATCTTCCCATATTTTTTTATCTACCCTTATGCTAGTTGATTTTAGTTCATCTATATTATTTTTTTCTATTACTATGTCTTTTTTAGAAGTTTTTGTCTTAGGCTTTATTGCCTTAACATCCCTAACTTGTAAGTACCAATCATATACTTCACATAACTTGTCCATATCCTCAGGTGTTAAATTTACTTTCTTATCTCTTTTAGGTTTTTGTGTTTTTCTTTTAGTATTATTTTTTTTTACATTTTCCTTTTTTTCTACTTTAGTGTTTTTAATTTCATTAAATTCTATTTGTTTTTTCTCTTCTTTTATGTCATCTATGTCATCTTTTAACTCATACTTTCCATTTGTTAATTTGTACCCTTTTTTATTTAAGTAACTTCTTAATGTTTGTGGTTTTATCTCCATCTTATCTGCTATATCTTGAAACTTTAGGTTTTTATTTTGTAGTTGCATAAATATTTTTATTCTTTCGTTTCCTGTCATTTTTTTCTCCTTGTAATTTAGTTAATTTATACCTACATATTATCATAAGAGTTTTATTTAGACAAAATTATGTGTTATAGTTTATATTATATATTTTTATTGTATTTTAAAATAACAATTTATTTTTTTATTATACTTTCTATATTCAATATCCTTTAAAGTTAATATTTTCATTTTTTAAAATTTAATTAACATTTACTGTAAACTTTCTTATATTTTTTAAAATAACAGTACATTTTTTCTTTAATTTTATCATTTTTTTAACAAAACTATTTACAATTGTCGAAATGTGCTTTATAATCAAAATTGTCTTAAGATTTCTTTAAGTTAATATGACATTAAGGAAAACAGTACCTTAAGAAAAAAACATTACATTTATATATTTAGGAGGAAAATTAGCATGATGCAAATACTTACGAGTACAGCATTATTATTAGTTGTACTGGCATTATTCACATTATTTAGTTACAAAGCACCTCACGGAATGAAGGCAATGGGTGCATTAGCAAGTGCTGCTTGCGCAAGTTTCTTAGTTGAGGCATTCCACGCTTCTTTATTTGGACAACAATTTGGTATATCTTTCTTAGAGAAAGTCGGAGCTGCCAACGGTTCTTTAGGTGGTGTAGCTGCTGCTATATTAGTACCTTTAGCATTAGGTGTATCTCCAGTATACGCTGTATTAGTTGGTTTAACAGTTTCAGGATTTGGAATACTTCCAGGATTCGTTGCAGGATACTTAATATCATTCGTTGTTAAGTTCTTAGAAAAGAAAACTCCTGCTGGTCTTGATTTAATAGTTATAATATTAATTGCTGCTCCTTTAACAAGAGCAATAGCAGGATTTATGGATCCTATAGTTAATGATACATTAATGCAAATAGGACAAGCTTTAACAGCTGCTTCTACTACATCTCCAATATTAATGGGTATAATACTTGGTGGTTTAATAACAGTTGTTGCTACTGCTCCATTATCATCAATGGCTTTAACATCTATAATAGGATTAACAGGTCTTCCAATGGCAATAGGTGCATTAGCAGTATTTGGTTCTTCTTTCATGAACTTCGTATTCTTCTCAAAAATGAAATTTGGTTCAAAGAAAGATACAATAGCTGTTGCTATAGAGCCTTTAACTCAATCAGATATAATAACTGCTAACCCAATACCAGTATTTGTTACTAACTTTATAGGTGGAGCATTATCAGGTGTTGTAGTTGCATTAGTAAGTTCTTATGTTGCACCACTTGCAATAAGTGTTCCTGGTATGGCAACTCCTATAGCTGGTTTCGCTGTTGCAGTTGGTCAAAACGGAACTCCTGCTTTAATAGCTGCTGTTGGATGTATAGTAGTTAGTATAATAGGTGCTTTAATAGGACATACATTATTCAAAAATACAAAAATACTTACTGCTGATGAGATACGTGGAACAGAAGAATCTTCTGCAGCATAATATATAAAAAAAAGAACGTAGATAATTCTACGTTCTTTTTATATATATTACTATCTTACAACTTTTCTCGTTAGAGTTCCTATACCTACTCCCATCATAATGATTCCTACAAGCATTTCAATATTTGCTACCATGTATGCTACTTCTGTGGGCTTTGAATTGTTAAACCCAACAGCTCCAAACATACCTACACTTAAATTTATAACCTCATTAAAATCTTTAATAAACTGTTTTAGGTTCCATGTACCAATATTACTTAAACTATATTTTATAACCTGTCCATCTAACTCAATACCTACTGCTAAAAATATAAATGCAAATATTATCATTATTACTAAAGATGATAATACACAAAGCCAAGGTCTTTCTCCATACCCACATGCTAACCAATATATATACGAATTTATTTTAGGTAAAAATTTAACACATTTTCTTTGTGTACATTTCCCTATATAATAATATTCTCCAAAATTATTATTCAAGTTATTTTCCTTAAATTTTTCGGACAAAGTTTTATATGTCATATATATACCTTCATATTCATTTTTATCCTTAACTCTAGGTTCAATTTTATCAAAAAATGTTTTAGCATCAAATTTAGTTGTAAATTTATCATCAAACATTATATCTTGTATATATGTATTTGAAATTTTAAAGCCTGAAAGATCACAATCTATAATCTCAAACATATCAATTTCACTATTTATTATAATTGAAGATTTTAAATATGTTAATTCAAAACTTGTGTTACTAATCTTACATTTTTCGAAAATACAATATGATAAGTCACTATTTAAAAATTTTGCATATATATCACAATTATAGAAACTACACCCTATATTGTCTTTTTTATTTAAAGAAGGTCGTTTTTCACTTCCTTCTTTTATGAATATACAATTTTCAAATACAACTCCTCCACCGCTAAAATTGCAATCATTAAAAGTACAACCTATAAATGTGCAGTCTTTGAATTTAATATTTTTAAAATCACATTTTCTAAATTTAGCGCAAATTATATCTTGCTCTACTATTTCATAAAAATCTTGTTCGTCAAATATACCATCTTTGCCGATTAGTTTATCTTTTATTTTATTATAGCTATATTTTGAATTATTATCATAATCATTTAGTTCTATTTTTTTTGTAGTTGCATCTTTATAAAATGTTTCGTTATTTTTTTTTCTATTTGATAATTGTTCATTCACTACGGCCTTTTCTTCTTCAAAATTTATATATCCCATAGAATAACTCCTTGCTTTTAGATGAAAAGAAAACGTAAAATATATTTTACGTTTTCTTTTTTTACAATTATTATTATCTTATTTTATAATTATTATTCTATATAATACAAACTCTATTATTTTAAATAAAACTAATCCATAGTATAAATAATATTATCAACTTCTTCATACGTTTTCTTACCTAATACATGTATACCTATAAATGTAGCTAATAAAGCTATTGGTAATACTATATAAACAGGTATACCAAGTCCTGCCGGTATATATCCAAATAATACTGTTATTACGGCTGTAAATAATGCATAAGGCATCTGTGTATTAACATGATCTATATGATTACATCCAGCTCCCATTGATGACATTATTGTAGTGTCAGATATTGGTGAGCAGTGATCTCCAAATATAGCGCCTGTTAGTACTGCACTAGTACTAACTACTATAAACGACATTTCTGGGTTTATAGAATGAGCTAGTGGTATTGCAAGAGGCATAAGTATTCCCATTGTTCCATAAGCTGTTCCTGTAGCAAATGATATTATGGCTCCAAGTATAAATACTACACTTGGTAATAAAAAATTTGGTAGTGTTCCAGATAATAATGTTACTAAGTATTTAGCTGTTCCTAGTTCTTTTATAACAGAACTTAATGACCATGCAAGTATTAATATAACCCCAGTCATAATAAGTCCCTTCATTCCATCTATCCAAGCATCTATAGCTTCAGAGATTGTAAGTATATTTTTACTAACTCCAAGAACTATGCCTACAATACTTGCAAATAAAGCTGACTGGAATAATGCAACCGAAGCATCTGCTCCACTAAACGCCTCTCTTATAGCATCAAATGAATATGGAGAATTAGTAAATAATTGTATTAGATTTTGGTTATCTGAGTTCATAGCTGCTGTGTATCCGCTATAATAAAAAGAAATTAACGCAGCTATTATTAATGTTCCTATAGGTATTATTGCATTCCATGAACTTAATTTTATACCTTCTTTTGGCTCTAAATCAGAATTATCATTACTAACATTGTTTGAATTGTTATTATTTTTATTAACACTTCGGGCTTTAATTTGAGCTTCTCTCATTGGTCCAAAATCCTTAGCTAGAACTGCTGATATAACTATAAATGCTAATATTAATATATTATAAAATCTATATGGTATGGTATTTAAAAATACTCCAAATGCATCAGCTTCTACTCCTATACCGTTAAATGCATCATTTATAAGTCCAACTTCAAGACCTATCCATGTAGATATTATAGCAAGCCCAGCTATAGGTGCAGCTGTAGCATCTATTATAAACGCTAGTTTTTCTCTTGATAGTTTCATTTTGTCTGCTACTGGTCTAACTATAGGACCAACTATTAATGAATTTGCATAATCATCAAAGAATACTAATAATCCTAAAAACCATGCTATAAGTTGAGTCTCTCTAGCGGTCTTTGATCTTTTGGCTAGGCTCTCTGCTATAGCTTTTGCACCACCCATTCTAGCTACTAGGCTTATAACCCCACCTATAGCTAAAACTTGAAGTATTATACCTGCATTCCATGGATCTGCTAATGAATTTAATGCCCTATTTACTATATCTAAAAATGCATTAACAAAAGCAACTATAACATTTCCAGATGACATGTTTATTATAAAGCTTCCTGAAAATATACCTACAAATAACGATATTACTACATTCTTAGTTATAAATGCTAAAACTATAGCAACTAATGGTGGTATTAAAGTTATCATCTTAAGTCTTTCTGAATTTATAGTTGATATATCATCCCCCCCTGCAAATACTAATGGCATAGACATCATAAAAATTATAATAGTCATTAATAATACCCTAAAATTTCTCTTGCTTCTCATAAAACTTCCCCCTTAAAATTGTTTAGTCTCTAGTGAATATAAGGGTATAAAAAATTCGCTTCGCTCATGTCGCCAACGACTTCGTCCGTTGCTCAAAATGTCTTTTTTACGCTCTGCAAACTGATTGGTATTACTCAACTTCAATAATTATCCACATTCTTTAAAGTATCATATTTTCCTAAAGCGTAAAAAAGTCTTGAGTATACACTCAAGACTTATAAATTTTTACATAAAGTTATACATTAACTTTTTAGACACAGCAATATAACTATACCTATGTATAAATTTTTCTCAAATGTAGCTCTTCACAAAATAAATTGTGACAGTGATACATATATTTTATGTACCCCCAGGCATATAACCTTAAAGCATCAGCTATACCCTTCGGCAATAGTTCCTTTCCTAATGATTCTACGCGCTTAACTCCTCATTAGTACTTTTAAATATTGCGACCTCTACCCTTTTTATTTTATTCACTTTTATTATTAATAGTATATATACCTTTATTTTTATTTTCAAGTATAAAAGATTTTTTTTATATCATTTATAAATAATATATAATAATTTTGTTATTTATATTTAAATTTATAAATTATTATACCTTTTGTAAATTTTTTTATAAATAGTAAACATACTAATTATGAGGTGATTTTATGAAAAAATTTTTATTTATAACTTTATTATTAACTATATTTTTTAATCCACAAAATATTTTCTCTTTATCTCCAATATATACCCCCAAAGAACCTATGCCTCTACCTTATTCTTATGATTCTCTTGAACCTTATATAGACAAAGAGACTATGATCTTACATTATGATAAACATTATAAATCTTACTTAGATAAATTAAATAATGCCATAAAAGGATACCCTGACCTTTATGCTTGTAGTATTTCTGATTTATTAACTTGTCTAGATTGTTTGCCTAGTGAAATAGCTAAAACTATAAAAGATAATGGTGGAGGAGTATATAATCATGAATTTTTCTTTGAAATAATGTCTCCTAATAGGAAAAAATTACATGGAAAATTAAAAAGTGCCATAAACAGAGACTTTAAATCTTTTGATAATTTTAAAAATGAATTTAATAAAGCTTCACTAAGTGTATTTGGATCTGGATGGGCATGGCTTGTATCTGATGACTCTGGAAATCTATCGATTATAACTACTCAAAATCAAAATACTCCTATTACATTAAACTTAAAACCTATAATTGGAATCGATGTATGGGAACATGCTTACTATCTAAAGTATCAAAATAAAAGGGCCGAATATATAAATAATTGGTTTAATATTATAAATTGGAGTAAAGCGGAAGAAAACTATATTCAAAATCTAAAATAAAAATTTATAATAATTTGTAGATTTTAAGTATATTCAATCCTTTTAAAATTATATTTTAAAAATAGTTTTTGAAAATTTTTACAATTTACTATATAATTAATACAAATATAATTATCAATAATATTATACTATCACCTAGGAGGTTTAATGGTAAAAGAAACTCATACTAAGGGAGGCTATATATTTGCACTTTTAGCGCTCCCTTATTTATATAAAACATTTTTAAATAATTATAGTGTATTTTATAAAGCTATTTTGCTTTTAATATACACATATTTTGCATATATAGGTTCATTATATCCTGATATCGATATGAGAGGTTCTTATATAAGTAAAAGATATCCTATTATATATAAATATTTTGGTTCTAGATTTAGGCATAGGAGCTTTACACATAGTCTAATTTTTATATCTTTACTCGCTTATAGTTTCAATTTTTTAATAAAATCTACAGATAGTAATATCGTATTTATATGTGTATCTTGTGGCTTTTTAGTAGGATATGTATCTCATCTAGTTTTAGATTTACTAACAAAGGAAGGTATAGAGATTTTTTACCCTATAACCATTAATTTTTCATTCCTTCCTATAAAAACTAATTCTAAGACAGAAAAGTTAATATGCAAAGCTTTAAACTTTATAGTTATATTTTTACTAGGATATAGATTTTATATATTACTTTAATAACCCACCTAATATTAGATGGGTTATTTTATATATTCTATATATTTTCAGTTTCATTATCTTTTTCATGATTCTCTAAACTTCTCTTAACTTTATTGCCTATAGTCCATGATAAAAATACTAATAAACAAAATACTAATATTTTAACAGGACTGTTTATAAAACCTTTTATATCACTCATTGGATAACTTATAAATAAAAACATTATAAACTTTCCTGATAGCATTGCAGGTATAAAACATTTAGGATCTACTTTACAAAATGCAGATGCTATTGTTACTAAAAAACTCGGTACAAATGGACAAGAATAAGCAAAAAATAGTAACTTAAATCCTTTTTTGTCCATCCATTTTATTGCTTTATCTACTTTCTTATTTCTAAATTTATTAAATAACTTATTATCGTTAAATCTACTAATAATTAAAAATAGCAATGCAGTACCTAAACCAGATCCTATCCAAGATAGTACAAGACCTCCAAATAGCCCAAGTAAAAGTGCATTAGCTCCTACTATAGCCATAAGAGGAAGTATAGGTAAAAAGCTTTCAATAAAGCTTGCTAGTAATCCTATTATCATGGTTAAAATCCAATAGTTTTGTGCAAAATGATTTAATTCTTGAATATATTCCATAATCTATTTCTCCTTATGTCTATTATATATTATAGTATACACTATTTTCACTTAAATTCACCATATTTTGACTAAAACTTCATATAACAATTGCTGCCATTTAACCTTTAAATAGCTCCTTTAATATATTAAAAAGCTAATACAGATAGATTTCCGTATTAGCTTTTATTTATAGACCTAAATCTTCCTTTTTCACATGTAAATCCATTTGTGGATAAGGTATGCTTATATTTTCTTCATCAAATCTTAATTTGACCTTCTCTAATAGGCTAAAATGTATATCCCAATAATGTTCCGATTTACACCATACTTTAACTATAAAGTCAACAGAACTTGGACTATGAGCACTAACACCTATAAATGGTTTAGGATTATCTAAAACAAACTCTTGTCTTTTTACGATATCCGTTAATACTTCCTTAACATGGAGTATATTATTTTCATATCCTACACTAAATGTTAAATCAACTCTTCTTTCTTCCTTTGCTGAATAGTTTATTAAACTACCATTTGACAATGTTCCATTTGGTATTAATATTAACTTATTGTCTATAGTTGTCAATTTAGTATAGAATAACCCTATTTCTTCAACTGTACCTTCATAAACTCCAGTTTGTATATAATCCCCTACTTTAAATGGTCTAAGTAATAATATTATAAAACCACCTGCAAAGTTAGATAAACTGCCTTGAAGGGCTAAACCTATGGCAACCCCACCAGAAGCTACAATCGCTGCAAGACCTGTCAATTTAACATCCCAATAGCCAAGAATTCCTATAAATAATATAACTTTTAGCACACCTGCTGTTAATGACTGTATGAATCTTCTTAATGTTACATCAACATCTCTTTTTTCTAAAAATACTCCAAATTGTTTTACTACCTTTTTTATAATCTTTAATCCTATAGATATAACTATAAGACCTATTATAAGCTTTATTCCATATTCAGTAACCCATCCTATAAATTTTTCAATAAGTGTATCAAGTGGCATTTTACTCATTTGTTGTACCTTACTCGACACTTCTTTTGCTATTGCATCTGGATTTGTCATTTATAACCACCTCTTTTAAAACTTTCGACTTTTTACTCATACATATTACCTCATTTTTTGCAATATGTCTATATAATACAATTATTTCAAAAATATAACTATTTAAAATTATAGAATCCTTTTAATTATCTATTGTAACTTTAACTCATATATTACCAACTACAATAATTATCCACATTTTTAAAGTATCATAATTTCCTTAAGCGTAAAAAAAGGTTGCCTAAGTTTAGACAACCTTTAAATATATTATAAATTATTTAGCATCAAAATGTCTTTGTAATAAACCTAAGAATGCTTTACCATGTCTTGCTTCATCTTTACACATTTCATGTACTGTATCATGTATAGCATCAAGTCCTAATTCTTTAGCTCTCTTAGCTATTTTTAATTTTCCTTCTGTTGCTCCGTACTCTGCATCTACTCTTGCTTTTAAGTTTGCTTTTGTATCAGCTACAACAACTTCTCCTAATAATTCTGCAAATTTAGCAGCATGTTCTGCTTCTTCAAATGCTATTCTCTTGTAAGCTTCTGCAACTTCTGGATATCCTTCTCTATCAGCTTGTCTACTCATTGCTAAATACATTCCTACTTCTGTACATTCTCCAACAAAGTTTGCTCTAAGTCCTTCTAATATTTCTTCGTCTATACCTTTAGCAACCCCTATTCTATGCTCGTCAGCCCAAACCATTTCACCTTTCATTTCTTCAAACTTATCAGCTCCAACCCCACATACTGGACATTTCTCTGGTGCAGTTTCTCCTTCATGTATATATCCACATACTGTACAAACAAATTTTTTCATAATTTTATTCCTCCAAATTTATATAAATTTTATTTAGTTTCTTTTTAACATACTATATATATACCTCATATACATTGTTTTAAACATTTATTTGCATATTTTTTTATTTTTTAATCTATATTTTATAAATCCATATACTACAGTTATTATTAATAATAAAATAACCATTATATATGAGTATTTAGTAACTAAAGACATTACAAATTTTAAGTTATCTCCTAAAACATAACCTATACTTATTAATGAAGTATTCCAAATCCCTATTCCTATAGCAGAACACATCATAAATGTAAATATATTCATTTTTATAGACCCTGCTATTATTGACACAAATGTCCTAGCATAAGGTATTACTCTAGTTAAAATTACTGATAATTTATCATGCTTTTTTAACCAAATATAAGATGAGTTTATAATTGATTTGGTCTTTGGATACTTTTCACCTATAGTATCTATTAAAGGCTTTCCAAATTTAAATCCTAGAAAATAATTTAACAAGGAACCTATAACCCCACCTAAAGTAGATACTACTATTACATTTACAAATCCAAAGTTATATTTATATGCAAACATACCTGCAATTGGAAGTACTACTTCACTAGGAAGAGGTACATTAGCATACTCTAGTGCTACTATTATAAATATACTTATAAGTCCATAATTTATCATAAAATGTTCTATTATATTTTTTAATTCCAATAATTTCACCTCTTTATATTTATATAGTAACAGTGATTAATATATAAAAAGACTACCTGTATAAGGCAGCCTTTATATTCTATATATTACTTAGCATCAAAATGTCTTTCTAATAAACCTAAGAATGCTTTACCATGTCTTGCTTCATCTTTACACATTTCATGTACTGTATCATGTATAGCATCAAGTCCTAATTCTTTAGCTCTCTTAGCTATTTTTAATTTTCCTTCTGTTGCTCCATACTCTGCATCTACTCTTGCTTTTAAGTTTGCTTTTGTATCAGCTACAACAACTTCTCCTAATAATTCTGCAAATTTAGCAGCATGTTCTGCTTCTTCAAATGCTATTCTCTTGTAAGCTTCTGCAACTTCTGGATATCCTTCTCTATCAGCTTGTCTACTCATTGCTAAATACATTCCTACTTCTGTACATTCTCCAACAAAGTTTGCTCTAAGTCCTTCTAATATTTCTTCGTCTATACCTTTAGCAACCCCTATTCTATGCTCGTCAGCCCAAACCATTTCACCTTTCATTTCTTCAAACTTATCAGCTCCAACTCCACATACTGGACATTTCTCTGGTGCAGTTTCTCCTTCATGTATATATCCACATACTGTACAAACAAATTTTTTCATAATTTTATTCCTCCAAATTTATATAAATTTTATTTAGTTTCTTTTTAACATACTATATATATACCT
>NZ_JBDPHA010000008.1:0-58957 GCF_039841805.1 Romboutsia sp. 1001216sp1 | reverse complement strand
AAATTTTTTCATAATTTTATTCCTCCAAATTTATATAAATTTTATTTAGTTTCTTTTTAACATACTATATATATACCTTTTGTTTTTTTATTTAAACATGTTATTTAAAATTTTTATGTTTTTTATCCAATCTGTATATTGTATCTAAATAGTTTTAGTTATTTTTTACATTACTAAGAAAACATTTTTTTGATATTATTAAAATATAAAATGAAATTAAAATATAGTTGTTAAAAGGGGGAAATGGTAATGGCTAAGGTAATTTTAAAAAATATATGTAAATCATATTCAAATGGATTTAATGCAGTAAAAAATGTAAATATAGATATACAAGATAAGGAATTTGTAGTACTAGTTGGACCATCTGGCTGTGGTAAATCTACTACACTAAGAATGATAGCAGGCCTTGAAGAAATAAGCGATGGTGAACTTTATATAGGAGAAAAATTAGTAAATGATGTAGACCCTAAAGATAGAGATATAGCTATGGTTTTCCAAAACTACGCACTTTATCCTCACTTAACAGTATACGAAAATATGGCATTTGCTCTTAAACTTAGAAAAGTACCTAAGGATGAAATAGATAAAAAGGTTAGGGATGCAGCTAAAATATTAGATTTAGATAAATTATTAGATAGAAAACCAAAAGCACTCTCAGGTGGTCAAAGACAAAGAGTTGCACTAGGGCGTGCTATAGTTCGAAATCCAAAGGTATTCTTAATGGATGAACCTTTGTCAAACTTAGATGCAAAACTTAGAACATCAATGAGAACAGAAATAACTAAGCTTCATAAGTCTTTAGGTACTACATTTATATATGTAACACATGACCAAGTCGAAGCAATGACTATGGCAGATAGAATAGTTGTTATGAAAGATGGTGTAGTTCAACAAATAGATACTCCACAGGAAATATACGATAATCCAAATAATATGTTCGTTGCTGGATTTATAGGCGCTCCACAAATGAACTTTATAAATGTTACTTTATCTGATGTAAATGGAGAAATACATGCAAAGGCTGATGGATTTGATATAACATTAAATAAAGGTGAATCATCTAGCTTAATAGAAAATGGATATATAGGTAAGGAAGTTGTTCTAGGTATAAGACCTGAAGATATACATATGGAAGATATATTTGTCGATAATAGCTTAGATAGTACTTTTGAAGCTACTGTTGAACTTGGAGAGCTTATGGGTGCTGAAATATATGCTTACTTAAAAACAGGTAATCAAAGTATAACTGCAAGATTTGATGGGAGATATAGAGTTAAAATGGGAGACAAATTAAAGCTTGCTATGGATAAACATAAAATACATATATTTGATAAAGAAACACAAGAATCTATAAATAAATCTCTAGTTTATATATAAATACTTCTAAATTAATGATATATTTAAAGTAGGATGATTAATCATCTTACTTTTTTAATTGAAAACTTCAGGGGTGGTCTTCATGCAAAATTTGATACAATTTATAGAGGGAAAGACAAATAAAAAAATTAATTTTTTTGAGTATAATAATCAAAATATTAGCAAAAACCAAAATATAGTAACCTTTAATGATAAAACATATGTTATAGAATTTATAGAAGATATAACTATAGATAATATAAAAGGTTATTTTTATATATTCTATCAACAAGACTGTGAAGTAGATAATTTAAAGGGAATATTATATAACTTGTATGATAATATAAAATTATTTTTATACGAAAATTTATTAATATTAAATTCAGATTATAAACTAGACATTAATTTCCATACACCAGAAATAATAGAATCAGAGACTTATAGAAATACTTATATTGTGGATTTAGGTGAAATATATGATATAGATATACTTAAATCTAGAGTATCTATTTTTAATGAAATACCTAAAGAATTCCTTATAAATAACACTTTTTTTAAAAACTACATAACTTTAAAAGATTTAGTAATATATAAATTTATATATTTTATAAAGCATGATAAGTCTTTTTACGATTTGATAGATTTTGAATCTATAAAAACAATGGATATAAACTTGTTAAATACAGGAATATGCTTTATAGAAAATGATCAAAATATTTCTAAAACTTCATCATCATTATTTTTACATAGAAATACACTTATATATAGATTAGATAAAATTAAAGAAATACTAAATCTTGATTTGAAAAACTTTAAAGATGCTTTAATTTTCTATTTAACTATAAAATCTTATATAAACTTTAAATAATAATTTTTATTTTAACTATTAACAGCTTAATCTATTTAAGCTGTTTTTATTTTGCCTAATCTGCATATTACTAAATTACGAATATTTTTATCATAGTTTTTATAAAATAAGATTAGCTATAACTTTAAACAAGGAGGATATTATGGGATTTTTAACTATATTTTTTACAGCATTTGCACTTTCAATGGATGCATTTGCTGTATCTCTTACAAAAGGTATGACTTTAAAGAATATAAATTTTTGGTTAGCTTCTAAAGTAGCTTTTTTCTTTGGATTATTTCAAGGCGGTATGCCTTTAATTGGTTATTTATTAGGTGTAAATTTTGAAAGCTATATAAAAGCATTTGATCACTGGATTGCTTTAATTTTACTAATCTTTCTCGGTTTAAAAATGATTTTAGATGCAAAAGACAAACCTGAAGATACTACTTCATATTACATAAATAATAAAGATCTCATTATATTGTCAATTGCAACTAGCATAGATGCACTTGCTGTTGGAGTTAGTTTTTCCTTTTTAAGTGTAAATATAATTCCTATATCTATTACTATATCTTTAGTTACATTTATAGTATGCTTTTTAGGTGTTTTATTAGGAAAAAAAATTGGTAATTTATTCAAATCATCTGCTCAGATAATAGGTGGAGTATTACTTATTTTAATAGGTTTAAACATATTCAATGATCATACAGGTATTATAAATTTACTATTTTAATATATATTACAATTTTTTAACTTTACTTTTTATTGTATAAATAATATAATATAAAATAGTTCTAAATCTAACCTTATTTAGTCAACATGGAGGTGTAAAGACGTGAAAAATATTTTTAAAATATATAAAAAAGACATAAAGGATATTTTTACAAACAAAGTATTGTTAGTAATAATACTAGGACTAACTGTCTTACCATCATTATATGCCTGGTTTAATATAAAGGCATCTTGGGATCCTTATGGTAGTACTAAAAATATATCAGTTGCTATAGTTAATAATGATAAAGGTACTGAAATAAGAGGTAAGGATATAAATGTTGGTGATGAATTAGTAAAAAAACTTAAGGAAAATGATAATTTAGGTTGGAAATTTGTAGATAAAGCTGACGCAATAAATGGAGTTAAAAAAGGTACATATTATGCCTCAGTTGAAATTCCAGAAAGCTTTTCTAAAGATTTGACTTCATTAACTTCTGATGAAGTCAAAAAAGGTAAGATAATATACACAGTTAATGAAAAAATAAACGCGATAGCCCCTAAAATTACAGATAAAGGTGCTTCAACTATACAAAATGAAGTTAATCAAACAGTAGTAAAAACTGTTAGTCAAATTATATTTGAAGTATCTAATAATTTAGGTATAGAACTTGAAAATCAACTTCCAAAGCTATCTAATTTAGAAAGTGAACTTATAGATGTTCAAAGTAAATTTAAAGATATATATAAAACTGTAAATCTTGCTTCAGATGCTACAGATAAAGTACAAGATCTTGCTAAGGAATTAAAAAAAGATGTTCCTTTAATAACTTCTACTATATCTAATACTAAAAAGTTAGCATCAGATGTAAAAGTATTTTTACAAGATAGCAAAGGTAGCTTAGATAAAGTTGCTCCTGTAATAAAAGAAGATTTGCAAATAGTATCTAAAGTTTCATCAAGTGCTTCATCAAATATATCATCTATAATAGATGCGATAAATAACGGTGCTGATAATATACCTCAACTTATAGATAGCTTATCATCAAAGCTTTCTACTTTATCAAGTACAAGTAATACAGTACTAGACTTTTTAAATAAACTAAATGCTATTAAACCAGGTGGGCCTCTAGAAAATGCTATATCATCTTTACAGTCTATAAATAATAGTTTAAATAATGCTACTAACGCTTTAAATGCTATAAAAGGACAGATTGCAAATGGAGAAAAACCTTCTTTAGATAAGTTAAATAGCATATTAAAGGTTGTAAATGATGTAAACCAAATTTCTACATCAATTTTAAATAATTTTGATTCAAAAATAGTAAATCCTATAAATAACATATTTGAGGGAAGTTTCAATACTGCTAATGAAGTTATTAGTGTGTTAGATAAAGCTCAAGCAAAACTACCTCAAGTTGAGGATATACTAAATACTACGATATCATTATCAGATAGTGCGAAAGATAATATATCATTTATAAGAAAAAAACTACCTATAGCTAAATCAACAGTTGATGAATTAGTTAATGCTATGAAAAAAATAAACTCAAGTGACGATGTTAATGAGTTAATATCTTTACTTAAAAGCGATGCTATAAAACGTGCTGAGTTCTTAAAGCAACCAGTAGAGCTAGTTACAGATAAATTATATCCAGTAGCTAACTACGGAGCTGGTATGACTCCATTTTATACAGTATTATCTTTATGGGTTGGTGTACTTTTATTAATGTCATTACTGTCTGCTAATGTACATGGAGATTACAAACCATTTGAGATATACTTTGGTAGAGGACTTACTTTCTTAACTATAGCTATAATACAAGCTTTTATAGTAAGTGCTGGTGATTTATATATTCTAAATGTTAAAGTTATTGATCCTTTATCATTTGTATTATTATCAATGTTTACAAGTATTGTATTTACAGCTATTGTATACTCATTGGTCTCTATATTTGGAAATGTAGGAAAAGCAATAGGTGTAATACTATTAGTTATACAAGTTGCTGCATCAGGAGGTACTTTCCCTATACAAGTTACTCCTCCATTTTTCCAATACGTAAACCCATTTTTACCATTTACTTATGCTATATCTGCTCTTAGAGAGACTGTAGGTGGTATTTACAAACCAGTATTGATAAAAGATATATATGTATTAATAGTATTCTTAATAATACCTATAATATTAACTATACTATTTAAAGGTATTATTAATAGATATACAAAACCTATAAGTGATAAATTTAATGAAAGTGACTTAACTGGACATTAAAATTTAATATAAAAGATTGATATATATCAATAAAAAAGTCTTCCTAAAATCTTTAGGAAGACTTTTTACTATATTAATGTTTTATGTCGTCGTAATGTATACCAACTCCAGGTCTATGCTTATTCTCTTCTCGTTCTTCATGTTCTCTTTCTTCTATTGCTTTATTTACATATCCTTCTAACTCTTCTTTACTTACATTTGTACAATTTTCTTCTATTATTCTATTTGAATTAAATTCATCTACTTTGCATTTTAGATCATCATCAAAATTATCCATGTCTTCATCACAACAATAAGCTCTGCTATCATAATCATCATAATAATATGATTCATTTTTATAATCATTGCAACAATTGAAATTTTTATTCATTCTTTTATTCTTAATAGCCTTATATGCAAAATACCCCCCTACTCCAACTAAAACTCCTCCTGTATATACTAATGCTTTTTTATTTTTTATGTCGACTCCATTTTTCATTTTACGTTTAACTAAGTACTTTACCATAGAACTTTTTCCTCCTTAAATGTCATATACTATATTAATAGTATTTGTATTATCTAATAAAAAATTCTTCTATTAAAAATAAAAAAATAACCCTTAAATTAGGGTCATTTTTTTTTATATACATATATATAGGTTATAATTAAAGTTAATACTTCAGCAAACACAGCACTTAACCATACTCCATTTACACCTAAGAATATTGGAAGTATAGTTATACCTATTATAATGAGTATAATCCCTCTTGATAATGATATTACATTAGATAATATCCTATGTTCCATGGATTGATAATATGCTCCATTAACTATATTTATCCCCATAAATATAAATGCTAAGAAGTAATATCTTATGGCATTCACAGTTATATCTACAATCTGACCTTTTTCACTTGTAAACACGCCTACTATAAATTGTGGAAATAATATACCTATAATATAGAAACTTAATCCAACAATTATAGAAGTCTTCAGACCTTTTTTTCTTACTCTCTTTACTCTATCTATCTTATTTGCACCATAATTTACACTTATTATAGGTTGCATAGCTTGTGATATCCCCGTAAATATAGCTGCTGCTACTAAAGATACATTTGCTATTATACTATATGCACTAACACCTATATTACCTACTATATTTAGTAATTTCAAGTTAAATATAAATATTACTATTCCAGATGATATTTCAACAATAAAGCTTGGTAAACCATTAAATAGTATCCTTGATATATCTTTTACATTGATTTTAAATTTTATAAATCTTAAGCTACATTTTTTAGATATAAAGTGAGTTAAAAGTATTAATAGGTTTATAAGTGATGCTATTGATGTAGCTAAACCAGCACCTTTTATCCCCATATCAAAAATAAATATTAGTAAATAATCCAAAATAACATTTGATAAACCACTAGTTACAGTAGCTATCATAGCAAGTCTTGGATTATGATCATTTCTTATAAAAGCTGATGTAGTATGAGCTAAGATATAACTAAATGAAAATATTAAAACACCACTTAAATACTCTTTTACCATATATATATTACTTATATTAGCCCCTAGTATATACCCTATTTTCTCAGTAAATATCTTCCCTAAAGTAGATAATGTAATTCCTACTAAAATAGCTATTATAATAGATTTTGTAAATATCCTTTGTGACTCAACTATTTCTCCTTTTCCTCTACTTATACTTAAGGCTGTAGCCCCTCCCATACCAAACAAAAGCCCTAATCCATTAAATAGATTAAATATAGGTATACATATATTTAAAGCAGCTAATCCATCGCTTCCTATACCTTGTCCTATAAACATAGTATCTGCTAGTATACAGAACGATACTGCTAGCATACCCAAGACACTATTAATTAAATACTTATAAAATAACTTATTTATATCTGAATTTAAAAATACACTTTCTTTATCTTTCATTAACTTCTCCTCATACATATATTTATATATAGTATTTGCTATAATGAAAGTATATTATTCATATTAGTAAGCATTCTATAAGCTTATATTTAATATATAGATATGTTTTCTAATAAATAGTAAAAAAAATAATGACATAAAAATATGTCATTATTTTTTGTGTTTTATACTATTTTAAATGGATTTAAATCTATATTACTTTTTAAAACTTCTATATCATGTATATCATCTAAAAATCTCTTCATAACATCCTTAAATATATCTTCAGTTTCAAAGTGCCCACAATCTATTATACACATCCCCATATCTATTGCATCTTGTGCATCATGATATTTAACATCTCCAGTTATTATAACTTCACAACCACTTCTTTGAGCTTTCTTAACCATATCAGCACCAGAACCTGTAACTAAAGCTATTTTACTTATAGTAGTATCTAAACTACCTACTACTCTAATATGTTTCATATTTAGCTTTTCTTTTATAGAATTACTTAAATCTTTTAAACTAATCTTTTCTTTTAACTTAGTAACTCTACCTAAACCAACTGAATTTCCTTTATTCTCTAGTTTATATAAATCATAAGCTACTTCTTCATAAGGATGAGCATTTATCATAGAGCTTAAGACTCCGCCTAATATTTTTTGAGGTACAATAGTTTCTATTTTTACCTCTTTAACACATTCTATCTCTCCTTTTGTTCCTATAAATGGATTTGTGCCCTCTAAAGGCATAAAGTTACCTTCTCCCTCGCATGTAAAGCTACAGTGACTATAATTTCCTATATGACCTGCTCCTGCTTTTCCTAAAGCATTTTTAACCTTATCTATATGAGTCTCAGGAACATAAACTGCTAGCTTATATAATACTTCGTTATTTGTAACTTCTAATACCTTACAATCTTCAAATCCCATTAATTCCATGAAGTAATCATTTAAACCATCAAATGCTATATCAAAGTTTGTATGCATAGAATAAAGTGCTATATCATTTTTTATTAATTTATGTATAAGTCTTCCTTTTAAATCCGATGTATTTATTTTATTCATCTTTTTAAATATAAATGGATGATGAGTTATTATTAAGTCTATATTATTTTCTATAGCTTCATCTATAACTCTTTCATTTGCTTCTAGAACTAATAATACTTTTTTAATATCACTGTTAAAATCACCCACTAAAAGGCCTACATTGTCCCAGTCATAAGCTAAGTTTAATGGGTATTTAGCTTCTATATTTTTTATAAGACTTTTAAGTAACATAATATCATTCCCCTTATAAAGTTTTTAATTTTTCTAATTTAGATATATTAAGTCTACTATCTTCTATTTTCTCATCTATCCCTTTTCCACTTTTTCCTTCTAATTTATTAAGTATTGAAGTGTATGTATGTATTCTTTTATCTATAAACTCATTTAGTAATTCATCTTTATTTTCTATAAGTTTATTTCCTACTTCATAAAATATTTCATCTTCTACATTAGTATTTTTCCCAGTATATTTAGCCACTATTATTTCATATATTCTGAAATCTTCTCTAACTAAAACCTCATCTAATATCTCATATCCATTATTTAATAGATATTTTCTAAGTTCTTTTTGTGCTTGCATTGGTTGAAGTATAAATTTTTCAGTACTTTGTGCTACTTCTATATTAGCTTCTAACAATTCACTTATAAGTATTCCACCCATACCTGCTATTATAACTTCATCAACTTCACATTTCTTTAATACTTCTATACCTGATCCTAATCTCAAATCAACTTTATCAATTAAATTATTATGTCTAACTTCTTTTCTTGCATTTTCAAGCGGTCCTTTATTAACATCTGCAAGTATTGCAAAATCTATGTTTCCTTCATTTAATAAATGTACTGGTATATATCCATGATCTGTTCCTATATCAGCAATTTTTTTGCCTTTAGTAACTAAAGATGCTATTTTTAATAATCTATCTGTTAACTTCATTTATATAGTCCTTTCCTTATTTCTTAGATGCAAAAAAACGCCTTATATAAAGGCGAGTTTTTGGTATAATCTAGTCTAAGTAGTCTTTTAATTTTTTAGATCTACTTGGGTGTCTTAATTTTCTTAAAGCCTTAGCTTCTATTTGTCTTATTCTTTCTCTTGTTACATCAAACTCTTTACCAACTTCTTCAAGAGTTCTTGCTCTTCCATCTTCAAGACCAAATCTTAACTTTAATACTTTTTGTTCTCTTTCATTTAAAGATCCTAAAACTTCTTCTATTTGTTCTTTAAGTAGTGAATATGCTGCAGCTTCTGCTGGTGCTGGTGCTGCATCATCTTCTATGAAATCTCCTAAATGACTATCTTCTTCTTCTCCTATTGGAGTCTCAAGAGATACTGGATCTTGAGCTATTTTCATTATTTCTCTTACTTTTTCTTCTGTCATATCCATTTCTTTAGCTATTTCTTCAGGCTTTGGATCTCTACCTAATTCTTGAAGAAGCTGTCTAGATACTCTTATTAATTTATTTATAGTCTCTACCATATGTACTGGTATTCTTATAGTTCTTGCTTGGTCAGCTATAGCACGAGTTATAGCTTGTCTTATCCACCATGTTGCATAGGTACTAAATTTAAATCCTTTTTCATAGTCAAATTTTTCAACAGCTTTTATAAGACCTAGGTTACCTTCTTGTATTAAATCAAGGAAAAGCATACCTCTTCCTACATATCTTTTAGCTATACTTACAACTAGTCTTAAGTTTGCCTCAACTAGTCTTTGTTTAGCCATTTCGTCCCCTTCATTCATTCTTCTAGCTAATTCTACTTCTTCATGCGGCTTAAGTAAAGGTATCTTACCAATTTCTTTTAGATACATTCTAACAGGATCGTCTATACTTATACCTTTAGGTAATGATAAATCTATAGCTTCTAATTCCATAGGTGCATCATCTTTTGATAATTCTTCATCTACACCATCTTCTAGCACATCTATATCTAAATCATCATCTGATGAGAAATTAATATCAGCATTTTGAGGTTTGCTTTCTATAACCTCTATACCTAAGTTTCCTAAAGTTTCATATAAATTTTCTATTTGATCTTTATCAAGTTCAGTTTCAGAGAAAGCTTCCATTATTTCCCCTAAAGTAAGAGATCCTTGCTTTTTACCTTTTTCAATTAATCCCTTAGCTGTTATTCTTTTTGATTCTTTTTTATTTGTTTTATTTTCCACACTCAGACCTCCCTTCATTAAAGCTTTTGTAGCATTCTTCTTATTTCCACGATTTTTAAAGCAATTTCCATAATCTTACCATCTACCTCTTTCGTGTCACTATTATTTTTATTTTTTTCAATTTCTTTTTGTTCTTTTAATAATCTATTCATTTTTTCATTAAGAGTATTTTTCTTTACATTCTTAATAATATCATCTACACCCTTGACATTATTCAAGCTCATATTATTCAATGATATATTTTCTATATCTTTAATGTATTCTTCGGATATGTTTAAACTTTTAATTTTGTCAATAGTTATTTTGTCCAATTCTTGATTTTTAATTATCCAATTTAAAATTTCTTTACTTTCATCTAATAAAAAATCATTGTCATTTACTTTTAGTACGATTATATCTCTTAGTTTTTTATCTTCTATCATTAATTTTATAAGATTTTTCTCAACAAACTTTTCTCCATTTGTTATAATCTTAGGTTTTTCTATTACAACTTCGTCTTTTTTTATATATTTACTTTTTTGGTATTTATTATTTCCATTTTTATTATAACTTTTTCCATATATTTCCCTTTTTATGGAATCTATACTTATTTGTATTAAATCACTTAAGTATTTAGTATAATAGTCAATTTCAACAGGACTTTTTACTTTTTTTATTATTTTAGATGCCTCTTTTGCAAATTTAACCTTATCTTCATCTTTATTTAGATTAAATTGTTTTTTTAAATTATTTATTCTAAATATTATTTGATTTATTGACTCATCTATTGCCTCTTGGTATCCTTTAACTCCATATTTTCTTATAAATTCATCTGGATCTTTGCAATCCTTTAAATTTAATACTTTAACATTTATATCTATATCACTTAATATTTCTATAGCCCTTAATGTAGCTTTTATACCTGCTTCGTCCGAATCATATGATATAATAACATTATCAGCATATCTTTTAATTAACATACCTTGTTCTTTAGTAAGTGCCGTACCTAACGTAGCTACTACATTTTTTATACCATATTGATAAAGAGATATTAAATCCATATATCCTTCAACTAATATCAAAGTCTTATTTTTTATTTCTTTCCTTGAGAAATTAAGGCCATATAAATTATACCTTTTATTAAACGTTATTGTATCTGGGGAATTTAAGTATTTAGGTAATGAATCATCAAGTACCCTACCTCCAAACCCTATAACATTTCCTCTATAATCAAATATGGGAAACATAACTCTATTTCTAAATTTATCATAAATTTTGTTACTTTCTTTTTTATGTGCTAATAGCCCACATTCTATAAGATCTTTGTTACTATAACCTTTTGATGTTAAATAGTCCATAAGTGAATTCCAAGATGCTAGTGAATACCCAAGTCCAAATTTTTTTATGATTTTGTCATCTAATCCTCTACTTCTTAGGTATGCATATCCACTATTTTTCTTAGTGTGTAGGTTAGAAAAATAAAATCTAGCCGCTTCTGTGTGTATATCTTGGAACTTTTTTATCTTTTCTAATTTTTTCTTAGATTCTTCATCCATATTAGTATTAATTTCAATTCCATACTTCTGAGCTAAAACTTTTACTGCATCAATAAAATCTAGATTTTCCATCTTCATAACGAAGTTAATTACATCTCCACCCTCTCCGCATCCAAAGCATTTATAAATTTGCTTAGATTCATTTACATAAAATGATGGTGTTTTCTCGCCATGAAAAGGACAAAGTCCCTTATAGTTTATCCCAGATGATTTAAGCTCTATATACTGGGATATTGTGCTTACTATGTCACATCTACTTTTAACTTCTTCTATTATATCTTTTATATCATTCATATTATCACCTTCTGGTGTAATTTTTTCTAACATTACTATTTTACATTATATTTTAAATTTGTCAAATCCTCATTATACACAATTCGACTTTTTTTGTTAACATCCTTCTTATTTTTTTATTTTTTTATTATTTAATTCTATCTATATATTTATTATACGTTATTTATCTACAATTTTAAAATATCACATATTTTTTGAATTAAATATGTCTTTTGCAGATTAAATCTATTCTTATATAATTTTTCCTATTTTAATATAAATACCCTTATTTTTTAATATTAATTAAATTAATTTTAGCAAAATAAAAAAAGAGGTAATTACCTCTTTTTTTATAAATTAATTGAATTCATTAAATCTTCAAATTCATTAAAGTGAAGTGACTGCATACCATCTGATAATGCATTTATAGGATCTGGGTGAACTTCTACCATTATACCATCAGCACCTGCTGCAAGAGATGCTATAGACATTGGTTTTACTAAATATCTTACTCCAGTTGCATGAGATGGATCAACTACAATAGGAAGACCTGTCTCCTTTTGTATTATAGGTACAGCTGCTAAATCTAATGTATTTCTAGTATAATCATTATATGTTCTAATTCCTCTTTCACACATGATTATTTTTTGATTTCCACCTATGGCAATATATTCTGCTGCTCCTATCCACTCACTTATAGTAGATGATAAACCTCTTTTTAACATAACAGGCTTATCTTGTTTACCTACTTCAGTAAGTAAACTAAAATTTTGCATGTTTCTAGATCCAATTTGAATTATATCAGCTACTTCATATAGTTTATCTAATTCTCTTGCATCCATAAGTTCAGTTATAACAGGCATTCCTGTTTCTTTCTTAACTGCTTTTAATATTTCTAATCCTTCTTCTTTTAATCCTTGGAATGAATTAGGAGATGTTCTAGGCTTATATGCTCCTCCTCTTAAAATATTTGCTCCTTTTGATTTAACAAATTTAGCTGTTTCTAAGAGTTGTTCATAACTTTCAATAGCACAAGGTCCTGCCATTACAAGCTTATTTTCCTTTACTATTAGCTTAGAGTTTTTATCCGTATTTATCTCAATCCTTATGTTGTCATCAAACAAATTTTTCTTCATCGCCTACGTACTCCTTTACTTGTTCTCTCTCCTCACAAGTTAGCGAATTTAAGTATTCCTCTATAGTTTTATTTTTAATTTTTAATTTTTTATTTAAATCCATAAGAGGGATAAGCACAAATGCTCTCTCACTTATTCTTGGATGAGGTATGTATAAATTTTCATCCTTCAATATTATATCATTGAAAAATAATATATCAATATCTATAGTTCTTGGTCCCCATCTTATAATTCTTTCTCTATTTAACTTTTGTTCTACCTCATGACAAAACTCAAGCAAGTCATATTCATTTAAACTTGTTTCTATTTCTAAGCACATATTTAAAAAATCTGCTTGGTCAGTATATCCCCAAGCCTTTGTTTCATATATCTTAGATTTTTTTAAAACTTTTATTTTACTGTTATTTTGTATTAATTCACAAGCAGAGTCTAAGTAATTAAGTCTATCCCCCATATTTGTTCCAAGACCCAGATATACTTTATTCATCTTTATTTCTCCTTATTTCAACGCCGAAATAGTCATATATTCCATTTACTGGAGCCTCTGGCTTTTTAACTCTAACCATTATGCCTTTAACTAAATCAAACTTCTCAAGTACTTCTTTAGCTATATTTTCTGCTACTGCTTCGATTAAATTAAATCTCTTATTTTCTACAATTTCTTTTACTACAACATATACATCAGCATAACTTACTGATTCATTCATATTATCACTTATTCCTGCTTTTTTTGTGTCTACATTTAATTCTATATCAATAAAAAACTTTTGACCTAATACACTTTCTTCCTTTAAAACACCATGATATCCATAAAAACCTAGGTTATTCATTAATATTTTATCCAATTTAATACCTACTTTCTATATATAGCATCAGCCATTTTTGCTGCCATTAAATTTTCCTTAACATCATGCACTCTTACTATAGAGATACCATCTCTAATACCTAAAACTGTAGTTGCTATAGTTCCTTCTAATCTTTCTTTTGGCTCTACATTTAATACATGTCCTATTACTGACTTTCTAGATGTTCCTAAAAGGATAGGATACCCTAATGAATTTAATTCATCAAGTCTTCTTAATACTTCTAAATTTTGTTCAACATTCTTTCCAAATCCAATACCTGGATCTAGTACTATTTTTTCTTTTTTTATGCCTGCATTAAGTCCTATTTCTATACTTTCTAATAAGGATTTTTTCATTTCTTCTATAATATCACCATCATAATTAGTACCATCTTGGTTATGCATTATACAAACGTGTGCATCATATTTTGCAATAGTACTTGCCATATCTTTATCCTTTTTTAGTCCCCATATATCATTTATCATTTCAACACCTAATTTTAAAGCTTCATCGGCAACCTTAGCTTTATATGTGTCTACTGATATGGGAACATTTACTTCTTTTTTTAATTCCTTTATAACTGGAATGATTCTTTTTATTTCTTCGTCAGCTTCAACATATTTATGACCTGGTCTTGTTGATTCTCCACCTAAGTCTATTATATCTACACCTTCTCTTACCATTTCTTTAGCACGATTTATAGCTTTATCTATATTATTAAAGTCACCGCCATCAGAAAAACTATCTGGTGTAACATTTAATATTCCCATTATATAAGTTCTCTTTGAGTAATCAAACATTTTTAATCTCCTATTACTTCATAGTTATTAAGCTCATAGCTTCTGCTCTAGCCGCTATGTCTTTTTCAAATATACCTCTTACTGCTGATGTTATAGTTTTTGAACCTGGTTTTTTAACACCTCTCATAGTCATACACATATGTTCAGCTTCAACAACAACTATAACTCCATAAGGTTCTAATTCTTGCATTATTATATCCGCTATTCCCTTAGTTATTCTTTCTTGTAATTGTGGTCTTTTAGCGAATGTTTCAACTACCCTTGCCAATTTTGAAAGACCTGTTAATTTACCGTCTTTAGGTATATATGCTATATGAGCCTTTCCAAAGAAAGGAACTATATGGTGTTCACAGCATGAATAAAAAGGTATATCTCTAACTAACACTAATTCTTCATGACTTTCATCTTGGAAAATTACTTTTAAATGCTCACTTGGGTCTTGATGAAGACCTGCAAATATTTCTTCATACATTCTAGCTACTCTATCTGGAGTTCCTATTAGCCCTTCTCTATTTGGATCTTCTCCTATAGCTTCTAATATGTCTCTTACAGCTTTTCTTATTTTATCTTTATCTACCTTGCTCATTGGTTTAGCCCCCTTGATTAGTAAGTTATTTTTATGTTTTTGCTTACTTTTATATTATTAAATGCGTAATTATACACATTTAGTAAGTCTTCATATTTTTTTGTTTTTAGCGTTTGTTCAACTAAATTATATAGATTTATATCTTCTTTTTTTAGTGTACTAAGTAGTTTTTTATCTTTAGGTACCCACTTATTGTTTATAGTAAAATACCCAACTATTATATCTTTTAAATATAAATTCGTCAAAAACTCAAATTCAAAAAAATCTATTTTACTATTATTATTTATTCTATCTAGATTACCTTTTATTTGAGATTTTAAAAACTCTTTTTCGCTTTGTGAAAGTTTTTTAGGCCCTTCGCTTAGCTTTTTTTTACATATGCTTATTAAGTCTTTTGCTTCATCATTTAAATCGTATAATATTTTTGGATTTGACATTTCTTTTAAGAAAAAATACTCTCTTGAATCTATTAACTTATAAATACCTTCTTTTGAAAAAATATTTATATCAAATTCTAAGTTATCTATAGTTTTTATAATTCTAGTTTGAGTATTCCCCTTACTAACTATTACAAATATATCAAAATCATTTATAATCATACTACTATTTTCTATATCTATACTCTTAGAAGAACCTACTAAAAATACACTTTCTGTATTTTCATAACTTATAATTTTTTCTATTTCTTTAGTATATATGTCATAAACCCTATTTCCCATTTATTTCTCCTAATTTCTATTTATATATTTTATCTTTATATGCTTTTGTTATTTTATCAAATAATTCATTTCTATTATTGAATTTGATACCTTCTATCTCAATAACTTTCATCATTTCCATTATGCTATTTGTTATAAATACAAAGTCAAATTCTTTAATTTCATCTATGTTTATATTAGTTTCTACTAGTTGTATATTCAATTCGCCACAAATTTCTATAATCCTTCTTTTTACAGTTCCACTAAGTATAGGAAATTTATCACTTATAGTAAATATCTGTTTATCTTTAATGAAAAATATATTGCTCATAGAACATTCTAGTATGTTATCTTCTGCATCTAAAAATATACCATCATCATATCCATTTTCAGTAGCATAATTTTTAGTATATATATTTTCAAAGTAATTAGTAGTTTTATGTCTATGTATTATACTATCTCCTCTTCTTATAGGGGATATATTTAATCTAAATCCAACTTCATACATTTCTTTGTTATATAGTATATTTCTAACCGATATATTATATCCTTCATCGAATACTGTTAATCTTAAGGCTTTATTTTCAATATTATTCTCTTTAATATATTTTAATATTTCTTCTTTGTAAAATTCTTTATCATTATTAATTAAAATGTTTAACTCACTAAGTGAGTTAAACATTCTATCTATATGTATATCTATATCTATTGGGCTTTTATCTACTTTTATAGTTTCAAAAACCCCTATTCCAAATTTAGCTAAACTGCTAGAAAAATTCACATTATTCTTCATAATAGCCTCTTAATGCTTTCATTATAGATTTTGCTTTATCTAATGTTTCTTGGTATTCATCTTCTGGATTTGAATCCCAAGTCATACCTCCTCCAACTTGGAAGTATACTTTCTTATCTTGTTTTATAATAGTTCTTATTGCTATATTTAAATCCATATCACCATTAAAACCTATATAACCTATAGAACCTGTATATATATTTCTTTGAGTAGGTTCTAATTCATCTATAATTTCCATAGCTCGAATTTTAGGTGCTCCTGTTATAGATCCTCCAGGGAATGTTGCTTTTATAACATCCACACAACTTCTGTTATCATCTAGCTCTCCAACTACTGTTGAAACTAAATGATTTACATTTGCATATGGTTCTATTATAAATAATTCAGGTACCTTTACCGTTCCTATTTTAGATATTCTTCCTATATCATTTCTTTCTAAATCTACTATCATAAGTAGCTCTGCTCTATCTTTTTCACTATTTCTAAGTTCTTCTTGTAATCTTAAATCTTCCTCTTTTGTTGTTCCTCTTGGTCTAGTTCCCTTTATAGGTCTAGTTTCAACTTTTTTATCTATACATTTTATAAATCTTTCTGGAGAGTTAGATAATACATTAGTATCTTCAAAGTTTAAAAAAGCTCCAAATGGTGCTGGACTTATATTTCTTAAATCTCTGTAAAGTTCATAACTAGAAAGTGTAGTTTCTCCTTCAAACCTTTGAGTAAGATTTGCTTGGTATATATCACCTTGTTTTATGTAATCTTGTACTTTTCTAACTGAATTCATAAATTCTTCTTTAGTAAAGTTTGATTTAAGTTTTATAGGATTAACTTCTATTTTTTCATAACATATAGTGTCTATTCCCTTTTTAGTAGCTTCACCAATTCTTTTTTCTATATCAAGGGCTATTTTTCCCTCTTCCTTTTCATTTAAATTTGGTGTGGCTATATATGTCTTTTCTTCTAAGTGATCTATGACTATAACCCAATTGTATAAGCCAAAATATAAATCATAAACATTTGTATCATCTTTTGCAGTCCTAGGCAATTTTTCCATATAATTTCCTAAATCATAAGATAAATATCCAACTGCTCCGCCAATAAAAGGAAGGTGTGTATTATTTTCAACTTTATATTTATTTAATTCTTCTTGTAGATTATCTAGTGGGTTATTCTCTGTATTTTTGTATTTAATAATCTTAAATGGGTTACTACTTATAAATGAATATCTACCTAGTTTATTAGGGTCCATTGCACTATCTAATATAAAACTATTACTATCATCTTTAAATATAGTAAATATTTCAAATGAGTTTAATTTAGTATCTATTAATTTTATCATTATGCTTGTCCCCCTAATCTAGCTTCGTTTATAAAGTTCTTAAGTATGTCATGCCCTTGTTCTGATAAAATAGCTTCTGGGTGAAACTGTACCCCTTCTATTAGATATTTTTTATGTCTAATTCCCATTATCTCATTTTCATTTGTGATTGCAGTTACTTCTAGTTCTTCTGGAAGATTTTTTGTATCAACTACTAAAGAATGATATCTAGTTACATTTAAAGGATTATTAAGACCTTTAAATACTCCTTTATTTGCGTGGTTTATGCTATGTACTTTTCCATGTACTGGCTTTATAGCTTTTATAACATTAGCACCAAATGCATATCCTATAGTTTGATGACCTAAACAAATACCTAGTATTGGCTTTTTACCTTTAAAATAATTTACAACATCAATACATACTCCTGCTTCATTTGGTGAACATGGTCCTGGTGATAAAACTATAATCTCTGGATTTATTCTTTCTATTTCTTCTATCGTTACTTCATCATTTCTTTTAATTATGATTTCTTCACCTAGTTCACCTATATATTGTACTAAGTTATATACAAAAGAATCATAATTATCAATCATAAGAATCATATCTATTGCCCTCCCCTAAATACTACTTTTTATTATGTTTATTCTCTTTAAGTATCTCCTATATACAATATTAATTATATATTTTTATAGAAATCTATGTCAATATAGTCATCTTTGGTCTAATTTTTTATATTTATTTATATAAAAAAAGAGAAGCTATAAACTTCTCTTTACTACTTTATATCCACTATTATAATATTTTTCTTTTTTACCTTTTTGTTTTCTAGCCTCTATTAATTCTTTAATATGATTTATATAATCATCGTCATCTGAAATTCTAACAAGACTAGATAAATAATATACATCTGTGCTTTTAGGTATTTTTTTATTTATAACCAAATCTATTGCCGTTTTTGCTGCTTCAAAATGTTTCAAATGTGTATGACCTTCTTGAAAATCCTTTTTAGTATTATATACAACATATCCTTCTTTTACTTGAAATATTATAAAACCTTTTTTTTCATATATTTTATTATACATATATTAAATCAATCCTTTTCAAGATAGTCTTTAATATATGTATATTATCTCTTTAGTCAATTGTTTCGTTTTTTTATTATTTTTACATTATTTTTAAATTATTTTTTAGATATATCTTAATAGTAAAGTGTATATATTATAAATTATTGCTATATATTATTATTTCATATATATTAGCTACTTTCTATCATTTCTGATACAGTTACAAATTTATATCCTTTTTCTATCATCTTAGGTATTAGTATATCTAGAGCTTCTACAGTGTTATTAGTTGCGTAATCATGTAGTAATACTATATCTCCATTTTTTACATTGTTTATTATTGTATCTGCTATTTTATATGCTTTAGGATTTTGCCAATCTCTTGCATCAACAGTTGTCCAAAGTACTATTTTATATTTATATTTACTTGCTATTTGACCTAAAGTTTTTTGATTATAACTTCCGTATGGTGGCCTAAATAAAGTAGGCTTTACCCCTACAACCTCTTTAATTATTTTTTCACATTTTACTATTTCATCTTCTAATTGTTGTTGACTTAAATTACTTATATCTGGATGATTAAATGTATGATTTCCAATCTCATGTCCTTCTTCTTTAGCTCTAATAATAGGCTTTGGATACCAATTAACATGTTTTCCTGCTACAAAGAATGTTGCTTTAACATTATATTTTTTTAATACATCTAACACTTCATTGGTTTCTTTTGGATGTGGACCGTCATCAAAAGTAAGCGCTATTAATTTTTTATCTCTTGAACCATTTTTTATAAATACTTTATCATTACAACTTACTGGATTTTTTAAACTAGCAATTAGCATTATACTTATTGCTATTGTCATAACTTTTATTATGCTATGCTTCATATTATGTCTTCCTTTCAGATTATATTATCTATAAAAGTTTTGAGTGTAATAAATATTATAATCTCCTCCAAATTCAACTCCTACTCCTATACTATTATAATTACCTAAAATATTTTTTCTATGTCCTTTAGAATTCATTAATGCTTCATGAGCATATATTGCACTAGTTTGACCTGCTGCAATATTTTCTCCTGCACTTATATATTTAATACCTTCTTCATTCATCCTATCAAAAGGTGTTTCATTTTCTTTATTAATATGATCAAAGTAGTTTTTATCTACCATATCTAAGCTATGTTTTTTTGAACTTGTAGTAGCCATTTCACTGTATTTTAACTTATTTAATCCATTTTTTGCTCTCACGCTATTAGTTAAATCTATAACTTGCATTTCAAAACTCTTTTTTAATTTTTCGCTTGGGCTTGCATATATAGATTTCATATCACTTTCATTTTTAGAATCTATAACTTGATATGAACATATTTTATATTCATCATGTATATCATAAAAGAATGTTATATATTTATTATTTATCTCTATTATGTCATATTGACCTTCCGAACTAATAATATATTTAATATTTCCTTTTTTCTTATATTCTATAGGTGTATACAACTTCCTTACATCATCTCTTTTATCACCTATATTTATATTTTCTGTTTCACATGAATTTAATGAATTACTATATATTCCTTTGACAACTTCATCTTCAATACCTACCATAAAAAAATTATTATAATCATTATTATATATATACCAATTAAATCCATATTCACTTTCATCTATTCTATCTGGTTGACCAAATAACGATAATAATTTTTCTTTACGCTCTCCAATTTTTATATTATAAATGTCTTTTGTATTACTAATATTTATAGACTTATTATTAACATTATTATTTGCATCTATCTCTTTTTTGCTATTATCTATATTTAAATTAAAAAGTAATAAGCTTGTTATTACTCCTCCTATTAATAATATACTTTTCAATGTATCACTCTCCCATACAGTTTATATTAGGATGATAGACATCTTTAAAATTATCATACATAATATATACTATATGTGATAATTTTAATAAAAAAATAACCTAGCGTTAAATAACGTAGGTTATTTTATATAAGAAAATATTTCATCCAGTGTTCTATTACATATTGATGGTTTATCAAATTTCCAAGTGCCTTCATATACCAATTCATCATCTATATAAAATATTCCAACACCATGCTTTTTCCCATGTGCAAATTCACCTTCATATCTTTTTCCATTTGGCCATATATAGGTTCCTTTACCATGAGCTAAATTATTTTTCCATTCTCCTTTATATATAAGTTCTTTTTCATGATCATAGCACTCGCCAATACCCTCCATTTTATTGTATTTAAACTCTCCAAAATATATACATCCATCACTCCATGTATATACTCCTACACCATGTCTTTTCCCACTACACCACTCACCTATATATTCATTACCATTACTATATACCATTTTTCCTATTCCGCTCATTAAATCTTCTTTAAACTCACCTATATACATATTTCCATTTGTAAATATGCATTCTCCATTTCCATCTTTCATATTATCTTTAAACTCACCACTATATTCTATTCCTTCTAAAAATGTATATATTCCTTTTCCGTTCATCTTTCCATCTATAACTGTTCCTATATATACATCTCCATTTGAAAAATTGTATACTTTACTAACTGGTCTTCTTGGTTTTATATCACTTTCAATTGTATTCTCTTCTTCTATCGCTTTAACTTCTTCTTCAGTAGCAACTTCTTTTTTCTTTGTCTTTAGCTTTTGTATAAATTTTACTTCTCTTTTTATATTATTTATAAACTTTACATACTGATTATATATATCAAAATATTCATTAGATAAACTCATATTATGCTTCTCCTATCAAATCTAAATTTATTATAGTCTAAACTTATTATATATTATAAATTATATACTTTTCTATATATTTTTAAATATAATAGATTTACATAAAATAAGATATGTTAATAAATTTATATTGCTAAAAAAGGGTATATCTATTTGATATACCCTTTTTATAACCAATTTGTATAATCCTAGTGATCAAAACCATTTTAATCTACCTATAATTTGACAAATCCAAATACTTTTATATATTTAACTATAGAGTTAAGTATATTTAATCATTCTCATATATATTTTTTTACTCATATTTATTTTAACTTTATAAGTACTTTTCTTTAAATCCTCTACCCTTAACCTCACTTACATCATTTACAGATATAAATGATTTTTTATCATATTTTAAAGCAATTTCCTTTATCTTAGGTATCTCATTTGATGATACTATACAGTATATAAGCTTTTTCTTCTCATGAGTATATGCACCTTCAGCTTCTAAGAAGGTTACACCTCTATGAAGTTCACTCATTATCTCTCTTGCTATACTATTGCTTTCTCTAGATACAACCATAACTGACTTTTGATAATTCATAGCATCTTTCACAAAGTTCATACAGTATGCACTTATAAACATACCTATTAATGTGTATAATGCTAAATCCATACCAAATAATACTCCGCCTATAGATACAATTAGTATATTTATAGATAATGTTGTATCTTTCATAGGAATATTTTTCTTAAATTTTAATATTGCAGCTAATATATCTGTACCACCTTGTGATGATTTTGTTCTAAATACAATACCACTTCCAATTCCTGATAATATCCCTCCATAAACACTTTGAAGTAATATATCATTTATAGGTATATATTGAGCTATATCTTGAGTTATACCTAGTAAAAAAGAAAATATCATCATGTTTATTAAACTAGATATACAAAATTCTTTTTCTAAGTATATAAACCCTAATATAAATATAGGTATATTTATTAAAAATGTTAAAAGACCTATATTTATTCCAGTTAAGTAATTTATAGCTGTAGAGGCACCTGGTACTCCCCCACTTAATAGATGTGCTGGTCTTAAAAAACCATTGACACCTATACATGCTATAATCATTCCACCTATTACCACTAAATATCTAAAAAAAGCATTATCTTCTAAAGTGGTGTTAACTTTGCTCATTTTGTTCTCCCTTCAATTCGACCTAAACAAATTACCTAATAAATCAATAGGTAATTTAAATTATGCTTCTCTTTATTCATTGCACATGATATATTATATTATTTTTTTTTAATATGTCTAGTTAATTTTTTTTACCTATTTTACTTTTTTTTAACTTTTGAATAATTATCAAATTATTTAGCAATAAAAGATTTAAACGAATAATTTCTTGCATAATATATAAATACTGAACAATTTAATACACAATAAAAGGCAAGAAACTTATTTTGTTCCTTGCCTTTTATTGTGTATTATATACTTTTTAATTTGAAAATATTTTATTTCAGCCTTCATTTTTTGATATTTTAGTATATATATTTTCATTTATAAGAAAAAACTTTTTATATCATATTGATTATTATAGGTATTAATATGACTGTAATTATCCCAGATATACCTATAGATAATCCACTCATAGCACCTTCTATTTCTCCTAATTCTAAAGCCTTTGATGTTCCAAGTGCATGTGCTGATGTTCCAAGTGCTATTCCTTTTGCTACAGGATGTTTTATTCTTCCAAGCTTAAATACAAGCTCTGCCATTATAGCACCAAGTATACCTGTAAATATTATTGCCACTACAGTTATAGACTCTATACCATTTATAGTATTAGTAAGAGATAATCCCATAGGTGTCGTTATAGATTTAGGTATTAAAGAATTTATTATACTAATATCTGCATCTGTAAAACCAGCTATTATCTTTATAGAAATAAATGATACTACTACACCTGTAGTTATACCTACTAATATTTCTAGTATATGTTTTTTAAATAAGTCAAATTGCTTATATAATGGTACTGCTAATATAACCGTTACAGGCCCTAAAAAGTAATTTATACTATCTGCACCTTTTTTATAACTTTCATATGGTATCTTAGTTATATTTAAAAATAATATAATTCCAACTATTGCAATTAAAAGTGGATTCATTAAAGCACTTTTAGTTTTCCTTTGTATATAAAGTCCTATGTTAAAAAATATTATAGTTATTACTATCCCAAATATAGGTGTGTTTAAAACATTATACATGACTAATTCTCCTTAACTTTGTTTTTAATCATCTTTTCTACTACTATTCCAGTTATGTACATAACTAAAATAGTACTAAAAAATATAGTTATTAGTAATACAAATACATTTTTTTCAATAAGACCTAACGATCTTATAAGTGAAACCCCTGCCGGTATGAAAAATAAAGCCATATTATCTAGCAATAGATTACCTATATCTTCAAGCTTGTCCACTTTTATTATATTGGCTTTTAAAAGTATAAATAGTAATATCATACCAACTATACTACCCGGTACAATTACTATATTTTGTATGAATGAGCTTATGTACTCACCTAAAGCCCATACACCTAGTATTAATACTAATTGATTAAATAATTTCATTTTTGCCTCCTTTAATTCTGACTAAATCTTTAATGAAATTGTAAAGGGAGTTACAATACTCCCCCCGTATAATACTTTATCATATTTTTAGATATTTTCAAATTTATAATAGTAATTTTCCATACTTATCTATATAATTGTTATTTTTTCCATTTATTATTTCAGAGTATCCATCTTTAAAATCAGATAGAGATTCATATATTGGAAGTATCTCTATATCACCACTTTTATTTATAAATCCCCATTTCCCACATTTATTATTATTTATTCCTCTTATGAGTGAGTTAGTATCTATATTAAACCTACCTAACCCTTCTTTAAAGCTACAAGCATAGTCAAATATAGCATCTATAACTACATCACCATTTTTGTTTATATATCCCCATTTTTCATTTATACATACAGCTGCTAATCCTTCGCTAAATGGCTTTGCTTTATCAAACTTAAAATCAATCTTTAATTTCCCATATTTATCTATATATCCCCATTTATTATTATTTCTAACAGCTGCTAATCCTTCACTAAAGTCTGTTGCTATTTCATATGTAGGTTTTATTATAAACTCCCCTTTTCTATTTATATAGCCATACTTATTTTTATATTCTACTAATGAAGTATTATCTTTAAATTGATTTGCATAAGTATATTTTGGAGCTATAATCACTTCTCCATTAGAGTTTATATACCCCCACCTCTTATTTATTTTTATATTAGCTAAACCTTCACTAAAATCACCCGCACATTCATATTTAAAATCTATGGCTAAATCTAAATTTTTATCTAAATATCCATATTTATTGTAGGCTTTGGCTCTAGATAATCCTTCATTAAAATCAGATATACTATCTATGTGTAAATAGACTTTAGTATTTCCTAATTTATCTATATACCCAAATATCCACCTATTGATTCCTCTTATTTTTTTTATATATGTAATGACACTATATCCATCTTTTAGTCGCTCTGATACATACTTGAATTTAGGCCTTACAATAACATTGCCTTCTTTATCTACAAATCCATATTTTCCATCCCTAAGTATCGGGAGAAAAAGCTCTTTATTATCCATACTTATCCTCCTCGCTAAAACTTAATATCCCCTTCTATAAGTTTATTTAAAGGTAGTATTATATATGATTGTGATTTGTAAGATAATAAAAAATAAAACTACCTATTGGTAGTTTTATTTTTCTTTTAATATATCATTAACTTTTGAATTGTTATACATACTATCTGGTACTTCATTTTTTAGCCCATAGAATGTGTTTTTTGCATCTTTTAAGTCACCCATTTTATAATAAAGCATTCCTAATTGGTAAAATGCATCATCATAATATTGATCATTCTTTGTATAAGTATTTATATATTTTTTATAATATTTTACAGCTTCATCATCATTACCTATCTTTTCATTTAATAATGCTAACTGGTATACAGCTTCTGATATATATTTCTTACTTTTTCCTTGAGATACAATATATTCGAAGTTTTTTATAGCCTCTTTATAATTTTTATCCTTAGACTCATCAACTGCTTTATTATATAAAGTTTCCTCATCAGAAACTATAACTTGTGTATCTTCTTTTTTATTTTCGCTTTTTGCATTATCTAATTCTTTTTCTTTCTCTTTTATTTCTTGTTCTTTTTCATTTAGTTTTTTATCAGCTTTATCTAGTTCTTGCTCGTGATTACTTAATTTCTCATTTAATTTATCAATTTTATTTTTGCTATACATATGATATGCACCTAATGCCAAAAGTAAACATACTCCAAATATTAAAAATGGCTTACTATTCTTAGACTTTTTCTTAGGCTTAATATCTTCTTTTTTCTCTTCTTTATCTTCCTTCTTATTTTCAAACAAAGGATTATCTTTATCTACTTCTCTTAATCTACTTAGATAATGTTCTCTCTTTTTAACGTTACCTATCTTATCATATATTAAAGAAAGTATTATATATGGCTCTATTAAATCTGGGTCATCATCTATCATATTTTCAAGTATATGTATTGATTCTTGATTCATCTCCTCATTAATAAATCTTATAGAGTGATTATATCTACCTAAGAATACTTTAAATTCATCAGATGATAACATATCTACATACTTTCTAGATAGTTCATTGTTACCATAACACATAGCAGTGTAAAAACTTTCAAAAGCCTTAGCAAAATCACATTTTAATAGAGTAAGTAATCCTTTTAAATTAAGTATATCTACATCTTTTGGATTTATCTCTATAGCTTTTTCTATTAATTCATAAGCACTAGTTAAATATCCCTTTAAAGATAAATCAAGTGCATTATTATACCTTTTATATGATTCTAACTTTAATTCTTTTGAAGTATCTTCTGAATTACTCTTTAGTGTATTTTGTAAGTTTAATATTGTTTCTTCTTTATAGTTATTAGTTACATAACTTTGCTTTAATGCCTTTAATGTCTCATTCGTTTCTTCTTCATCTATATTAAAAAATGTCAAATCACTTTTGTTATCTTCAACTAAAGATATATCTAAAATTTTTCTAGGCATTTGCTTTATATCTTTTTTGATAATTTTACCTAAAATCATATTCTCCTCCTAATTTAAATATATATTCTAAGATAACACATTTAACACTACAAGTCAAAGATATACATATTTTCATATTTTTAGGCAAATTATTATAAAAAAAGATAACCTACGTTATAGGCTATCTTTTTTTAACTAATATTATAATCTTTCTTAAGATACACTTGGTGTGTCTGGATTAGGATTTTGTTCTGGTGGTGGTGTTAAAGCTTCTGGTTGTACAGGTTTTTGTTCTTGTTGATTTGGTTTTTCTGGTCTTACAGGTTTTTGTTCTGGTGTTTTAACCTCCATAGTTCCAACAGCGATAACACCTTGCTTTTTAGGATAATATGATGTATATACTTTTTCTTTTTTTAGCACTTCTCCATTACTGTTCTTATATACTCTGTAAGTTGATACTGTATATGCATTTCTTGCTTTTTCTAATTGTTTTTCTTTCCCTTTTGGAAGAGTTGGATCATCGACTCTTTTTATAGGAGCTTGAGATACTCCATCTATGTTAGTTAATATATCTACATTTTGCTTATCTGATTTACTACCATAGATTTGACATATAACTCTATTTCCTGATACATAATTTTTTAAATATATAGGCTGCTTTAAGTTATTTTTAAATACAAAGTCTATTCCTCCATCAGTTACAGTTGCATCTCTCCCTTTTGCTACATATGTAGATGGTATAGAATGATTTTTAAGTTCTACAATTTCTAATCCTGAATATAACACCGTATTATATAGTGTAGATGATACCTGACAAACTCCACCTCCTACACCTTCTTGTACTACTCCTTGTACTATAACTGGTGCATTTTTATAACCATTTGATACAGTTCTCATTAAAGTATTTTCATTGTATGAAAATGTCTCACCAGGCATTAGCAATTTATCACTAGTTCTACTTGCTGCTAATTTTATATTAGTTGTTCTACCAGCTACTGATGAATCAAATTTGGTAGAATAGCTAGCTAATAATGTATCTATATGTTGTATATCCTCTTTTTTTACATTCTGATTAGTAACTTTTACTGCTAAATCTTCTTTTTTATTGCCTTTTTTAAGTTGACTAATTATATTTTCTACACTCTTATTTACATCAACTTCTTGTCCTTTATGTCCTGATAATACCTCTACTTTCGAGTTATTTATATCTAATTTTGCATCTTCCATATCAATATTTATATCCTTAGATATATCTTTAACGCATTTTATTAATTTCTCTTTATTATAGTCTATTTTAAGCTCAAGGTTATTTTTTGCTCCGAAATTTGCTTTTATAGTTTTTTTAATATTATCTATCATAGAATCTTCTCTATTTATAGATAGTGCCTCATTAATAGTCTCGTCTAAACTATATTTTAAATCTATATCTTTACTATTTATTTTCCATAACTTATCTGAATATGAAATGTATATTTGTTTTATGTCATATTTTTTATTTAGTACATCTTTAGCTTCTTCTCTTGTCATATTTCCTATTGATATGCTGTTAACATATGTGTTTTTAAGTATTTTATTTCCGTTTATTTGAAAACTTATAAAACCTATAAAAACAATTATCCCCAATAATATTACACCCGCTGCAGCGTATACATATTTTTTTACATCTTTCATGTCTTACTCTCCTCAATCTCCCATTTTTCTCACATATTATTACTTAGCTATAAGGTTTATATATCCTCTTTTATATTTCAATATTTTAAAAAAAGTGTGTTAAAAAACACACTTTTAATATTCTTTAATCTCTTTTTGAGAAATTATATAAACTTTTTCACTATACATATTTATCATAAAAGCTTCTTTAGGTCTAAAGAATCCTTTATTTACAATTTCATAGTAATATAAGCCTTCATTTCCCTTTAATATATTTTCTAATCCTTTTTCATCTTCTACATATCTGTCAGCTTTATTTTTAGATACTTCATATATTTCTTTGTACTTTTCGTCATTTTTTTCTAATTTATTTTGAAGTATAAATTTAGCTTTTTCTTCACTTATTGCAAATTGTACTTTTCCTGAATTATCATATCTAAAATACCCATTACAGTAAGTGTTTTTGTAATCTTTATTACTATCCTTATATGAATATATTTCCTTTGTTTTCGCATTTACTAGTATTTCATCGGTTAACATTCCATACTCTAACACTTCAACACAATAATATTTTTCACCATCTATCATTTGGTAGTAAGAATTTATAGATAGGCTATTTTTAGATATGTTTCCTTTTTTAGATATTAAATTAATAATATCATCTGCTGATAATGTGTATATTGATAATTTTTCCTTATACTTTTTCTCTAAATTTAGTATATTTTCATCATCTGGATAATATTTTTTTACATACTCTATGTATCTTAATGCACTTTCATAGTCTCCATCTTTGTTACTTTCATCAGCCTTTTCTATATAATCATCATACATAAGGTCTATACATTCATCTTTTTCTTTTTGTGCTTTTTTATAATATTTATCATCTTTGTCTAGTACTTTATCATAATCTTGTATTGCTTCATAATACATGTGGTTTTCTTTGTTTTCATTTGCTTTTTCATACACCAATCTAGATTCATGTATTTGTTCTATATTACTTTTATATCCATCTAATTCATTTGAAATTCCATTTAGAGTAGATGCCATACTTATATAAGATAAAGCTGTATCATAATCTGTATTTTCTTCCTTATACATATCAGATACTCTTTGAGATTGTTCTATTATACGACCTACATCTACCTCAATATTTTCTATTGCATTTATGGTATTTATCATACCTACATATTGTTCCTTTGTAATTTCTTTATTTACGTATTTATCTCCACTTTCAAGAAGTAATTTATTTATCTTTTTAGATAATGTTTTATCAATTCTTTTCATTTTAGAATCAGAAAATTTCTTTTCGTAGTTAGAGTAATTGTCAATAGCTATATTGTATCTACGATTTTCTATATTTTCCAATAATGTATCAACCTCTTTTTGTACGCTTAATTCATCACTACTTATGAAAAATACTATAACTAATACTATTACACCTAATACTGATAATGAAATTGTGATTATATTTTTTTTATATATATCTATAAAATCTACACATTTATAAAATAATTCTTTAAAATTCATTATCGTTTCCTTTCCTATTTAGTTTTTATGTAAATATCATTATTTATTATATCATATATGTATATCTTTAACCATATTTTATATTATTAGTAAATATATGTATTTTAATTGTTTATAAATAAAAATAAGTCAATATAATGTCTATAAAACTTTTTAAATACATAATATTGACTTATTTTTTTATTTATATTAAAAACACAATGCTTATATCATCCTGACTTTTTTGCTTGCTTAACTTACTTAGTCGCTGTTTGTAAGTTCTTTTTAGAACTTCCCTAGAAAATACACTCTTATTGTACATATATATTGTATCATTAAGGCTTTTGTACAATTCATTTTTATTGTCAAAAGACTGCTCATATCCATCTGTAAATATAATAATATTTTCTTTGTATTTATTTATTTCATCATCTATATAATACATAATATTTTTATATGAATCTATTCTTCCTAAAGAATCAACTGTATCACTTTTTCTAGTTTCTAATACTTCTTTAAACTCAGTATCATCTTTTATTATAATATTTCCATCTCCTATTTTTAAATATAGCCTAAATCTATTAGTTACCAACACTGCTATTAATGTTGTAGAATATTTTATATATTCTGTTTTAAAAACTAATGGATGAAATCTTTCAAAATCTAACTTAACTAAATCCATCCATTTTGATTGAATTTCCATTTGTATTTTTTTTTCTTCTAGCATATTAACTAAATCTTTTGTATCTAAATCTGCCAAATCTTTAAGCATGCCTACTGCAATATTACAAGCTATTTTAGCTCCTCTATCACTATATTTGAAAAAATCATTACTATGGCCATCAGACACAGCAAAAACTATTCCTTTATCAAAAAAATCGAAATCTAAATAATCTTGAGATTTCGATTTTTTTAATATATTTTTATAACCAGTTACCATTTCTGAAAATATATTGTATTCCATAAGCAACCTCTCCTATAATTGTTCTTAATTATCTTTTATTATAGGTTTTATATATTTATAACTAAAATTTTATTTTCTTAAGTAAAATTTTAACTTTATTTAAGTGACTTTATCTATTACCCAAAAGTTCTTTTTTGCTACCGTGTAAAGTGGTATCATTACTTTTTAACCTATTACTATAAATTCAATAATTATGCATAATTTATAAATAGATATAATAATTAATAAGCAAAAAAAGACACCATAGTTTATTTTATTGTGCCTTTTTAAATCATTTTAATATTAAGATATTTTTCTTTTTGCTTTAACAACTTCTTTTGTATTTCCTCTTTTAATATTTTTACTCTTGCTAACTTTAGTCTTTTGTATATGTTTTTTATTTTTAAATATTCTATTGTAGTCTACAACTACTAACATAACTGTTAAACATAAAGTTAATCCTGTAAATAACATAAAGTAATATTCTAACCCTATAAACACTCCCATAATAGCATTTAACAGTATAAGTCCAAATGTTATAACAAAAGATATAATAGATGATAGAACTAAAACCTTAAATATACTTTCTATCTTTCTTAGGATAGATTTCAACATTCTCACCCCGTATAATAACAAATCTTTACATTTATCTATCTTTAAATATATCAAATATGCACATAAATAGCAATTCTTATTAGTTATTTTTCTAAAAGTATTTACAATTATATTTTCTTCGTAACAATATCACCCCTTAATTAATAAAATATAATTAGGTTATATTTTATTAATTAAGGGGTGATATATATGCCATGCCTTCCAAGTTTAGGATCGAAAGCTCCTGATTTTAAGGCTAACACAACATTTGGACCTATAAAATTATCTGATTATAATGGTAAATGGGTAGTTTTATTTTCTCATCCTGGAGATTTTACTCCAGTATGCACTACAGAATTTCTATGCTTTGCTAAGTACCATAATGAATTTAAAAAAAGAAACACAGAATTAATAGGCCTAAGTGTTGACAGTAATGCGTCTCATCTAGCTTGGATGTATAATATATTTACTATGACAGGTATTGATATTCCTTTTCCAGTTATAGATGATAATGATAAATATGTAGCTAAGCTATACGGTATGATTTCAGAACAAATGAGTAATACTTCTACAGTACGATCTGTTTTTATAATAGATGATAAACAAATACTCAGAACTATACTTTACTATCCTCTCACAACTGGTAGAAATATTCCTGAGATTTTAAGAATTATAGAAGCACTTCAAACTAGTGATAAAGATAAAGTAGTAACTCCTGCTAACTGGTTTCCTGGTATGCCAGTCATAACACCATCTCCTAAAACTTATAAAGAGTTAAAAAATAAAATTAAAAACTGTGAGAAAGAATATGCGTATATGGACTGGTATCTTTGCTTTATGCCTGATAAGGATAGACCAACTATTAATGTAAAACATAATAAAGATGTATTTATAAAATCTAAAAATACTAAAAAGTGCCAAAGACCTGAAATAACAGACCCAGATAAACAGCCTGCTATAAGTTGTCCTGATGTTAGTCCAATAGTTATGGAGTATGTATTTGGTAATCCTGGAAACGTAGATCCTAATCTACTTGATGCTGTAATCTATGCATTCGTAGAAATTAATGAAAATGGAACATTACGAGTTCCTACTCCTAATTATTTAAATCAACTTATAAGTCTTAAAAATATTAAGCCTACTTTAAAAGTTATTGCTGCCATTGGTGGATGGGGAGTTGAAGGTTTTTCTGATGCTGCTTTAACTCCTGCATCTAGATATGCATTTGCTAGAGAAGCAAATAAGCTTATAAAGCAATATAATTTAGATGGTATTGATATTGACTGGGAATATCCTGGAAGTAGTGGTGCGGGTATAAAATCTAGACCTGAAGATAAAGAAAATTTTACACTTTTACTAACCGCTCTAAGAGATGTTATAGGAGATAATAAGTGGTTAAGTGTTGCTGGTACTGGAGATATTGGTTATATAAATAGAAGTGCTGAAATATCTAAAATAGCTCCTTTAATAAACTATTTTAATCTAATGAGTTATGATTTTACAGCTGGAGAAACAGGTGAGAATGCTAAGAAACATCATGCTAATTTATATCCTTCTAATTTATCTTTAAGAGGATATAGTGTAGATTCTATGGTACAAAATTTAATAAATGCCGGTATGCCTCGTGAAAAAATACTACTTGGGGTTCCTTTTTATGGTAGACTTGGAGCTGCAATTACAAGATCATATGATCAACTTAGAAGGGATTATATAAATAAAAATGGTCATACAGTAATGTTTGATAGAGATGCTAAAGTACCTTATCTAGTAAAAGATGGAGAGTTCTCAATGTCTTATGAGGATACCCTTTCTATTTATATAAAAGCTCTATATGTATTAGATAATTGTCTTGGTGGCATTTTTTCTTGGACATCGACATATGACCAGGCAAATATTTTGGCAAAAGCTATGTATGATGGTATAAATAGACCTTCTTTTGTTTTAGCTGAATTAGAGGATTTTGGATTAAGTTAAAAATAAAGTCTTGCAAAATACTTTGCAAGACTTTTATATTCCTATAGCTTTCTTTGCTAATTTATCAGCTTCATCGTTATATTTATTACCACTATGTGCTTTTACTTTTACAAACTCAACATTTAACTTATCTTTTATATTATCATAAAATTTCTTATATTTGGTAGTTCCTTCTTTATTAGTTTTCCATAATCCTAAGCACCATTTCTCTATTCCTTCATAATCAAAATATAAAATCAAATTATTTATGTTATTATCTATACAATAATTCATCGCAATCTTTGCAGCTTCTATTTCACCTGCGACATTTCTCATTCCAACTAAATCTTTATCATTTCCTTTTTTGCTATAAGTTTTTATAACTTCTTCATTTTTTATTATAACTACCCCTGAACCATATTCTCTTATTGAATGTTCATAACTACCATCAACATAAGCTTTTACAAGTTCTTTTCCCTCTTGTATTTTTACACCACTTTCACCATATATATATGATTTTGCTTCCTCTATCGTAGTAAAACTTTTATACTCAGCGCCTGAAAAACCATTTATTTGTTCCTTACATTCATTCCATGTATTATATATACCATTGTTTCTTCCTTTTCTTACTGCATAAAACTTAACCTTAGCCAAATTTTTCACTTCCTTTCGTATAACTATTTATATAAAATTTATATTTTTCTAAATCATACATTTAATAACTATTCTATAGTAAAATAAGTAGTTTTTAAAGACTTATTATTTTACATATTATTGTGAAAATTTTCTTAAATTTTTTATTCCTAAATATTTCATGCTTTATTTTTTTTTAATTTATGGTATAATCTTTATTATCAAATAAATCGAATATAACTATTGGTAGAGGTCGCATTGTTAAATAGTAGTTTTGTGGAGGTAAGCACGAAGAAGCAAAATAAAAGGTAACTATGCCGAAATATATAAGGGAAGCTTTAAACTTATATATTGGGGTTATGCAAAATATGTATAACACTGTCACATTTATATGTGGAGTGCTATCTTTAGATTAAGCGTATTTTTAATTGTACGGTTGAATGCTTAAGTCTAGGATAATATCTTTACACCTAGACTTTTTTTATTATCTCTTTTCTCCTTAACGTTATATTCGGTATAAATTTTAGGAGGACTTTTATGACAAAAAAGGTTAAAAAACAAGCAACTTTATTTGATGCATTACTATGTGTCTCTGTTTTAGTTGCAGTTTTAGTGACATGTTTAGTATTTTTAAGAAAGTATGAAATATCTGCTCATATACCACTTATAATAGGAGCTACATTTGCAAGTTGTGTTGCAGTTTTTAGATTAGGTTTTACTTGGAAGGAATTAGAAGAAGGTATACTATCTACTATAAATACGACAATGCAATCAATACTTATACTTTTAGTAGTTGGTATGATAATAGGTACTTGGATAGCTGGTGGTATAGTTCCTGCTATGATATATTGGGGTCTTAAAATATTATCACCTGGAATATTCTTAGTGGCAACTACTTTAATCTGCGCTATAGTATCTATTTCTACTGGTTCATCTTGGACAACAGCTGGTACTGTAGGTATAGCTCTTTTAGGTATTGGTAGTGCCTTAGGTATACCTGGTAAAATAGTTGCAGGTGCTATAATATCTGGTGCTTATTTTGGGGATAAGATGTCTCCTTTATCTGATACAACAAACTTAGCTCCTGCTATGGCTGGTTCTACTTTATTTGATCATATAAAACATATGGTATATACAGCTGGTCCTGCTCTTTTAATATCACTTGTATTATACGGTATAATAGGAATGAAATATGCAGGTTCTGAAATGGATATATCTCAAATAAATCAAATTCAAAATGCTTTATTAAGTAATTACAATACATTATCTCCATTTTTACTTTTAGTTCCTTGTGCTGTTATAGCAATGGTTATATTTAAAGTCCCTACAATACCAGCACTTATAGGTGGTGTTATATTAGGTGGCGTTTGTGCAGTAGTATTTCAAGGTGCATCTATAGCTGATATACTTGTAGTTGCTAAGTCTGGTTATGTTTCATCTACTGGAATGAAGTTTGTTGATGATCTTCTTACTAGAGGTGGACTTGACAGTATGTTAGGGACAGTATCATTAATACTTTGTGCTTTAACTGTAGGTGGGGTATTAGAAAAAACTGGTATGTTACAAGTTATAGCACAGTCTATACTAAAATTTGCAAAGGGTACTTTTGGACTTATAGCTGCTACAATATTTACTTGTATCGGTACTAACTTAGCAGTTGCAGACCAATATTTAGCCATAGTTATACCAGGAAGTATGTATAAGGATGCATTTATAAGACAATGTTTATCTCCTAAGAATCTTTCTCGTGCTTTAGAAGATAGTGCCACTATAACGTCTCCACTTATTCCTTGGAATACTTGTGGAGCATATATGTCAGCAACACTTGGAATTGGATCTTTCGTATTTTTACCATATGCATTCTTTAACTTAATTTGTCCTTTAATATCATTATTCTATGGATTAACAGGATTAACAATAGAAAAACTTTCTGATGAAGATTTAATAGAAGAATTTGAAAACGGAATAGCTTAAAATAAAAAAGAGTCTTTAAAGACTCTTTTTTATTTTCTTATTATTATAAATGTCATATATAATATATACATTATAACTAATAATATACCTTCTTTTTTATTTATACGTTGCTTAGTTCCTGCAAATATATATGTTAATATTGTTATTATTATCATAATCATCATATCAACAAACACTATGCTATGAACTTGTATATTGCTTATAAATGAGGATATACCTAAAACAAATAATATATTAAACAGATTCGAACCAACTACATTACCTATAGCTATATCACTTTCACCTTTTCTAGCCGCAACTATACTCGTTACGAACTCTGGAAGAGATGTTCCTATAGATACTATAGTTAAGCCTACTAGATTTTCACTCATACCCCAAGCTAAAGCAATATTGCTTGCACTATCTACAACAAACTGACCACCTACTATTATTCCAATTATACCAAGGATACTCATTAGTATACTTTTACTCATAGGTATGCTCTCATCAGCTTGATCTATTTCCATTTCCTCTTTAGATGTTATGGCCATCTCTACTAAATAATACATAAATATACCAAATAAAGTTAGTAGCATCAGCCCATCTGCTCTTGTTAAAGCATTTTGAGTATACCCTTGAAACTTTATATCGTGAGATAATATAGATAGTACTATAGTTGCAAGTACTGCAAATGGGAATTCTTTAATTATAGTGCTCTTTTGTACCTTTATAGGATTTATTATTGCTACGACTCCCAAAACACATAAAAAGTTAAATATATTAGACCCTACTACATTGGCTATAGCCATATCATTACTTCCTTTTAATGCTGCTGTTATACTTACTGCAGCTTCTGGTGCACTAGTACCAAAAGCAACTATTGTAAGCCCAATTATAAGTGTTGGGACCTTTAATGTTTTTGCTATAGATGATGAGCCAACTACAAATACATCTGCTCCTTTTATAAGAATTAAAAAACCTATTATAAGTAATATATAACTCATATTTACATCCTTTCTTTTAACTACTTTTATAAGATTTATTTTTTCTTAAATATCTAATCTTATTCAATAATTAAAATATAGGTAAAGTCTTTTTATAATCTCATACCTTAGATTTTAATTTGATTTTTTCTTTTGGTATAGTATATCTATGATTAAAGTACTTTATATTTAATTTATCATGATTATTTGAAGTAACTCTGCACTTTATATACCTTTGATTCATTTGCTCAACTACAAACTGTTCTATATCTTTTATGTCATCTATATCTGTAATTGTTAGTAAGTTCCTAACATCTACTAATACTTCTCTCATAACCTGCTTTCTACATATATTTAGATGATTATTAGTATAGTTTTGTATATTATTTTTGCTAACTATATTTATTTTACAACCATGAAGATCTCTCTCTAATTTTTTTAAAGTATGCCCATTAGTTCCTATGTCAAAGATTATAAAACATCCGTAATCATATTTGCTTCTTAAGATCCTTCCCATAGCTTGTTTTACCTTAATAGCCATCTGAGGGTAGTTTATAGATTGATAGGTCAAGCCATATTTTTTCATAATAGTTGAGTATAAAGGATCTTTCGGATTTAGATTAGGAATTTTATCTAAGGTTACACACACAAGTCCATCCCCTGGAACATCTACGCCTTCAAAGCATCCTTTCGATCCTAATACCACACAATTTTGATTCATATTCTTTAAATTTCTAATTCCTTTTTTGTTTTTATATATATCTATGTTTTTTCCATTTAATATATGAATTAGATCTTCGTATGTTTTATCTAATCTATCTGTACTATTAAATAATGATAATAAGTGTCCATGTGTTACCTCACATATTTTGTATATAGTATTTGATATGTCTGTTGTAAAGTTTTTATTATTATAATTTGATAAATCGCTTAACCCTAATGTTAATACTTTGTTTTTATAATTATATAAAGGCTCTATCACTTTTTCGATATTTTCAACCCTATTTATACCGAGAGTATTTTTAAAATAATTCATATTGTTTTCTACGCTCAAAGTAGCAGATATAAATATACCACTTTCCACTTGACTTAATATATTTTCTTCAAACAATTTGGCTAGTTTTAAAGGAACAACTTTAGCCTCGAAGTTAGTATAATTTTTATCTATTTCAATAATTCTTGCAAAATCGTCTTCTTCAGCAAATTCCATAAATAGTTCAAATGTAGTCCTTATATCTTCTAGTTCTTTTATTCTTGCTTTACCAAATTTATATATATCAGATTCCTTATCTATACTATCATCATCTATATTTCTATCAATTATAACTAATATAGCTATTAAATTTCTTAGTATTTTATCAAAACTATCTCTAATCTTATTACTATAACTTAAATATGTTAATTCTATATATTCATCTTCTTTTTTTACCTTTCCTAGCACTTCACTTTGTTGTAGGTTAAATTCCCACCTTAAGTTATACTTACTTAAATAATTATAATCTGATTCTATACCAAATCTTAGAACAGAGTTAAGTTCCTCTAAAATTAAATTTATATTCCTACTTATTTTTTCTTTTATATCTCTTCCAAAGTGAACATGATGATAAAACTTATCAAAATACTTTATCTTTCTAGATGTTTTATATTTTTCATATATAAAAGGACTATTTCCTATATATTCATATGGATATATTTCTCTTAAAAAATATTTTAGTGCTTTGTATTCTATAGTACTTGAGAAAAAATCATATCCCTTTTCAGCTAAATTGTGACCCTCATCCACTATAATATTTTCTAGTGGTTTCTCTTCTTTATAAGGCCACTTTGCCAATAAAGAGTGATTTATAACAGTTATATCTTCTTCTTTTAATTCTTCTACCCTATTTTTGTATAGACATTCTTTATTACACTTTTTAGGTCTACATAAATTTGGATCACAACTAACATGTTTTATATGATCCCCTATTACATTAAATTCATTTAATATAGAAGGACTTATCTCCTCTATATCACCGTGTTTTCCTTCCTTAACTATTTGTTCTAGTAGTAGTATCCCTAGTATTTCTTTTTTAGTTGGTTTTTTAGAGGTATATTCATTCTTATACTGTTCTAATTTTTCTACACATATATAGTTGTTTTTTCCTTTTATGTATCCATACTTTATCTTTCCCATAAGACCTAATGAGTTTAATACATTAGGTATATCTTTATTGATCAATTGTATTTGAAGCTCTTTAGTGTCTGTAGATATTATCATTCTCTTTTTGTTTAACCTTGCTTCTAATATAGCTGGAAGTAAATATCCTACACTTTTACCTATTCCTGTTGGGGCCTCTATACATGCTATTTTATAAGTAGTAGCACTACTTATAGTTTCTCTTATAGTTTTGGTTAATTCATACTGCCCTGGCCTGTATTCATATATAAATCCTTCTTTTTTAGCCCATATACTTTCATCTTTTAATAATTCTTCATAATTTCTTTCATTTTCATTTAGTTTTCTTATTACTAGTTTTTCTTTTTTATTATCTTTTAATTTTTCTTCTGCTTTTTTTTCTAAACTTTCTAATTCTTTAATATCATCTACACTATCTATTAACTCACTCCACTCCCAATTAGGTAGTGAAAATTTATTTAAGTAAGAATTTACTTTAAATGTTAAAGGCTCTAATGTTAATTTATCTTCTTTTTTTATACTTATTATTATATTGTTTACAATATTTACAATACTTATTAAATCACTTATATACTTATCATTTGTTAATATATCATTTAAATCCTTAATATTATAATCACTATAATAGGGCTTAATTACATGCACTAACTCTTTTACATCTAATATCTTCTCGTTTATATAGTTCTCTATAAACTTTTTATTAGATGATAAACCAAACATTGCTATATAGCTATCTCCTATAAAATCATTTAAACTATTTATCTTATAATTTTTATCATCATTATTTATTATTTCCTCAAAAATGTATACTTGATTATTAAAAAACTTTACTCCTATTAACTTAATTTTATTTGAATTTTTGCTAGCTTCTATATTTAAGTAAGTTATATTATCTAAAACACTATATAACTTACTAGTTAATTGATGTATAAATTTCTCCATTTCATTTACCTTCCATCAAATATGTCTGTGCTTAAACATATTTATTTCATTGTCTTGTATACATAATTATATGATAAGTTTATCCAAAAAGTAAAAATATAATTTCCATTTACTTTTATTAGTATATTTTTAACTTAATTATTAAAACTATATATAAATTTACTACACTACTAGAGGTGACTTTATGAATAAAAAAAATACAACAAACTATCTACTAATAGGATTTTTCTTACTTATATTTACATTAATATTTACTACAAATTTTAATATAGTAAATAAATCTAAAACTCAAATATTAAATCCTATAAATACAGAATATAACTGGTACTTCAATCCAAGAAACGATGGAAAACAACCAGAACCTATTAAAGAAGCTAATTTCTTTAAAAAGTATAATTCATATTATGTCGGTGATAAGGATAAAAAAATAATATACTTAACATTTGATGCAGGATATGAAAATGGAACAACTGAAAGTATACTAAATACATTGAAAAAACATAATGTAAAAGCCCACTTTTTCGTTGTAGAAAGTTATATAAGAAATAACCCAGAGCTTATAAAAAGGATGGAAAAAGAAGGTCATTTAGTTTGCAATCATTCTAAAAATCATCCTTCAATGGCTAAAATAACAGACTTTGAAAAATTCAAAGATGAAATAACAAGTGTAGAGGATGCTTATAAAGATGTCACTGGTAAAGATATGCCTAAGTTTTTCAGACCACCTATGGGAAAATTTAGTGAGCAATCATTAAAATACACACAAGACTTAGGATATAGTTCTATATTTTGGAGCTTTGCTTATGTAGATTGGTATAATGATAATCAACCTACACCTGAATATGCAAAGGAAAAAATCTACTCAAGAACTCACCCTGGTGCTATAGTTTTACTTCATCCAAACTCTACTACTAATACTCAAATATTAGATGAAGTTATAACTCATTGGAAGGAAGAGGGATATAAGTTAGAAACACTTGATTATCTAGTTAAAAATAAATAGTTTATAAGGATACAGATATCTCTGTATCCTTTAATTTAAGCATCTATTAGTATATTTTTCCCCCTAAAATTTGCTACCCAATAAGGTTTATAAATACTCTTAACTTCTTTTATATTAATGTCTTGAAGATTAACTTTTTCTATTTCAAGTTTACTTTTTTTATTTTTTAAAAATCCCATTATCTCACATTTAACATTTTCAACCATATACTCTTCCGATATTTTTGATCTTTTTATATAACTCTTATCTACATACTTACTTATTGTACTTGGTATAATATTAACAGACTCTGAGTATCCATTATAGGTATTAACTAACATAGTTATTTTATATGTACTTATTTTGTTTCTAAATATGCCAATACTTCTTTCTTTACTTATTATTTCATAGCTAAGAACTTTAATTTCTACATATTCTAAATGTATATCTTTTATTAACATATTAAACTGTAAAACTCTGCTCATTAAAGGCATCTTTTTTAATATATATTTGAGTATATCTTTTTTATTTGTATTAACTTCCATTGCCTGTATTCTCATACTATCCTCCTATAGTATTTGATATTAATAAATTATATTAATACTACCTATATTTTCATGTATGTATATATAAAAAATACATATGATAAATAACACAATATAAGGTAAAGGAATTGATTATTTATGAGATTAAACCTTCTATTAACAATTTTAATTTTATTTATATCTTTTACATTTTCTATTTTAGGCTTTAATAGTAATATATTACATGTTAATTATTTAAATAATGATTCTGTACATGTTGATTCTTTTGATAATACTCCTCCTACTATAAAATCTATATCTCCTGGTAAATGTTCTGAATATATAGTGTCGAAACCTACTATAAAAATTAAATACTTTGATGAAAGTAAAATAGATAAATCTTCAATTAGATTACTCGTCAATTATGAAGATGTAACTAATAAAGCCACTATTTCAGATTCTAGTATAACTTATACACCAGATAAAAAATTTAAAAGAGGAAACCAAGTAGTAAGTCTTGAAATAAAAGATTTATCTCCAAATAAAAATAAGTCTAATATTGAGTGGTATTTTACAGTTGGAACACCCGTTTATAAGCATTATAGAGGACTTTTACATTCTCATACTAGTGCAAGCGATGGTCATGGTAGTTATAGTGATGCTTATTATTTAGCTCGTGATAAAGCTAATTTAGATTTTTTCTTCATAACGGAGCATTCTAATATGCTAGATAATAACTCAAATTGCGATATAAATAATGCTTCTAAAAGCAATAAATGGTCTGAACTTGTAAAAGTTAGTGATAAATTTACATGTGAAAAAAATTTTTTAGGTCTATATGGCTTTGAAATGACCTATCCTTATAATGTAGATAATCCTATAGGACATATTAACATATTTAATTCTAAGGGGTTTATAACTGAAAAACATGGTGATATGATGAATTTAGATAATTTTTATAATTTTATATATAACCAAGAAAATTTAATAGGTCAATTTAATCATCCTGGTGAGAAATTTGGAAATTTCAATAATTTTGAGTATTCATCTAAAGGAGATGCTATTATCTCATTACTAGAAGTAAGGAATGGATATAATTCTGATGATAGTAAAAATATTAAATCTTATGATATGTATCAGTTAGCATTAGATAAAGGATGGCATGTCGCGCCTACATGCAATCAAGATAATCATAGAGTTAATTTTGGTATAGCAAATGAATTTAGAACAGTAGTATTATGTAGCGAACTTACTAAGGATTCTTTATACGACGCTTTAAAAAATATGAGGTTATATGCATCTGAAGATAAAAATTTAAAAGTAGATTACACTATAAATAATCTTCCTATGGGAAGCAAAATAACTAAATGTTCAAGGCTAAACTTTTATATAAGTGCTGTTGATAATGACAAAAATGATAAGATAAAAGAGATACAAGTTATAAGTAATAAAGGTAAAGTAGTAAAGAGTAAAAATTTCGATTCTAATATAGCTAGATTAGAATTTTCAATGAAGTCTAATAAAAATAGTTTTTATTATGTAAAAATTATTCAAGACAATGAAAAAACATCTGTAACATCACCTATTTGGATTAAGTAAATAACATATATAAAAATTTATCCAAAGATGTAAATAAGTCATTAAAATATATCCTTTTTATTTATAAATACTATATTTGAATAAATTTTTATGGAGGTATTTATGAATAATCAATCTTTCAATACAAACTATAAAATAGCAAATGTATCTAAGGATGAAGAAAAAGCAATAAAAAAAATAGAGGAAGAATTAAAAAATATAACTAAAAAAGATTTTGTTATTATAGCTTGGGAAAAAGAACAATAGATATATAATACCTTATTATTTTAAATAATAAATCTATCTAAAAATTAATAAAGCTATAAATATATAATTTTATATACTTATAGCTTTATTATTCTTAATTAAGTTTTTGTTTTTAAATTTATATTTAGATTAACTTAATATAAAAAAAGTACCAGTAACAAGAAGTATTGCTCCTATGTATTTATAAAGATGTATACTTTCTTTTAAAAGAGTAGCATCTATAAAAAACCCTATTAGCATCTGAGATACCACTATAAGTGTTAATGTATTAGATACACCTAAACTTGGAACTGATTTTACTGTAAAATATATAATTAACCCACCAAGTATACCACCTATTAATAGTTTAGGATTTATACTATTTATATTAGCTAAATCCTTAAAATCTCCAGCTAATAATATACTTATCAAAAAAAATAATGCTCCTACTACTAAACTTATAAATGTAGCTATTAATGCAGTTGTATTTTTTCCAAGTTCTCCATTTACAAATGCTTCTATTGCTGTAGAAACTCCTGCTAATATAGCAAATAAAACCGCCCCTAAATTGCCCACTATATCCCTCCTTTAAATGTTCTCTATTTAATCTATGATATAGCTTGTCTATTAATGCTTACTTACAATTTATTTTTCACTATTTAATAAATATCTATTTTTTGTTATAATTACTTTAAATTTATATAAAATAATGTTAGAGGTGACAAGCTATGTTTCAAATGTTTAATATAAACTTTAGTAACATGTATAAAAAAGAAAACTCGGCTAAGTTTATGATTATAGGAGTATTACTGATAGGCTTTGGTGTTTTATCTTTTATAAATAAAGGAATCGGAATTAAACTACTTTCTTTTGCTTTTTCTTTATTACTTTTATTTTTTGCATACTTAAATTTAAAGAATATAAATGAACTTAGAAGATATGCTCCTAAAGAGGAAATTAAACCTTTTATTGGTATACAATGTATACTTTTGATTTCTGCCATATTATTGATAGTATTTCCTACTAAAATTCAAATTTTTATCTCCTCAATATTTGGAATATATATAATATATTCTCAAATAATAAACTTAATTAGAAATAAAAATAACCCTTACTATAGATTCGGTACTTTTAATTTAATTAAAGTCATATTTGGATTTATATTAATATTTTCACCATTTTTCTTATCTAGATTTATAGTTTCTATATTATCAGTAATATTGATACTTATAGGTTTTAGTATATTATCAGTAGGTAATAAATTAAAAAATATTGACATATTATAAAAATTTAATGTGATTATATTATAAATAAAGTTGATTAAATTTTATAATTAAAAAGAGGAGACATTCTCCTCTTTTTATCTATATACACTAGTATCTATATGTTTTTCATATACTTTTTTCCCTTTCTCATTATATCCATACAAATACGTATTAGCTACTTTTCCACTAGAATACCCTACAGCTTCATACTCTATTCCATCTAAAGCTTTTTCATTTGACCAAAATTCTATAGTTAATAAGTTATTACTTGTTTTAGTATTTATAACTATTGGATATTCTAAAGTATTTTTAAACTTATAATCTATACTCCCTGTAGCTAATGTAGCATCTAATCCTCTTGGCACATAGCTAACTGGCTTTGAATGGTTTCTTCTCTCTGTAGGTAGTATTCCAGACTTTAATTGAGTATTATATAACGTTGATGAAACTTGACATACACCACCACCAATTCCATCTTTTAAATCTCCATTTATTATTACAGGTGCATTTTTATATCCATTTTCTCTATCTATTTGTCCCAAAGCTTTTTCATATGAAAATTCTTCTCCTGGCATAAGTAATAAATCATCTATTTTTTTTGCTGCAACTTCTATATTATCTCCTCTTCCTCCACCTGATGCATATGAAGTTGAGTATGATGATATCTTATGATTAATATTCTTTAAACTATTTATTTTTATTGTAGGCAGTTCATTTATTTCTTTACAGTTTATAACCATGTCCTCTCTGTATATATTTTCATTATTAATGTTATATAAAATATTTTTTACAAGTCTATTTAAATCTAATCTTTTACCAGTTTTACCTTCTTTCAATGTTACAACTTCATTGTCTATAATTACTTTAGGTTCTAGTGGCTTTTTAGAATTTTCTTTATCTATAATATATCCACATCTTACTATCTTATCTTCATTTATATCTATGTTAAACTTATAATTTTTTTCTTTGTTTTTTATTATAGTCATAAATTTTTCTAATATATTTTTATTTTTATTTTCATTAACTATATCTTCATATAATTTATCTGTATTATAATTTGATACAATGTCATTCATACTAAGTACATATGTATTTTTTTTTATTTTTATTTTCACCTCTTTTTCATTTATTTCTTTTTTTAATACCTCTAACTTTTCTCTTAGTTCATTATAATTCATTCCAGATATGTCTTCTTGGTATATACTAACTCCTGGGTAAACTCTTTTGTCATACTTAGCTACAACTATATTTATGCACACACATAATGATATAACAAAAAAAACTATGATTATTATACATTGTTTTTTAGTTATACCATTTATTTTGCTTTTTATAGTATTTAAGCATTCTTTTATTATCTCTTTATATGATTTTTCTTCTTTATTACTACTCATTTTTGCCCCCCTAATACTTTGTTAATAAATATTATTAAAGAGATGTTATTTGTATTCTAAATTTTATGTAACAGTATTGTAATTCTTATTTTTAGACTAGTTATTCTAGTTTGTACATATACTTTTTTTATGGTAATATAGATAGATATAAATTATATTGATTAGAAAAGGTGATAAATTTGACGAAGTTTAAATATGCTTTTGATAACAAAAGATACCATACATGGAATTATTATCTTAGAAATACATTTGGCGAGAAAGTTTTCAAAGTTTCTATAAATGCAGGTTTTACTTGTCCTAATATAGATGGTAAGGTTTCTTATGGTGGATGTACTTATTGTAGTAAAGAAGGTTCTGGAGATTTCGCTGGAAATCCAAAGGATAATCTTATAAAACAGTTTAATGATATAAAAGAAATGATGCATAAAAAATGGCCATCAGCTAAATATATAGGATACTTCCAAGCATATACTAATACTTATGCTCCTTTAGAGGTTTTAAAAGAAAAATATGAAACAATATTAGAACTTGATGATGTCATAGGTCTTTCTATATCTACGAGACCTGATTGTCTTCCTGATGATGTTGTTGATTATTTAGATGAGTTAAATCAAAAGACTAATCTTTGGGTTGAGTTAGGGCTTCAAACTATTCATGATAAAACATCTAAACTTATAAATAGAGGTCATGATTATGAAGAATTTTTAAAAGGTGTTGAAAAGTTAAAAGCTAGAAATATAAAAGTTGTCGTTCATATAATAAATGGACTTCCTGGAGAAGATTATGATATGATGATGGAAACTGCTAAAGCAGTTGCAAATATGGGTGTTGATGGTATAAAAATACACCTTCTTCATGTAATAAAAGATACTCCTATGGAAAAAATGCTTCAAAATGGCATGCTTAATCTAATGGATAAAGATGAATATATAAAACTTGTATGTGATCAACTAGAAATACTTCCTGATACTATGATAGTTCATAGATTAACAGGTGACGGTAAAAGAGATGAACTTGTCGGGCCTTTATGGAGTTTAAAAAAATGGGAAGTGCTAAATGATATAGATGCAGAGCTAAAAAGACGTGACTCTTATCAAGGTATTAAATTTAATAATAAATAAAATTGTAGATATTTATTTACTAAAAAAAGGATATGTAAACTTGCTTTAGCAAGTTTACATATCCTTTTTTAAATATTTTTGTTAAGCATTTTTATTATAAAAATTAACTAACATTTCCTCTCTTATTTCTTTCGCTTTTTCTTCATACCCTAATGCTTTAAGTAACTCTAAAGAAAATTCAATGGCTGTTGCTGGTCCTCTACTAGTTATTATATTTTCGTCTCTTACTACTATTTCTTCTACATAAGATACACTAGATTTATCCTTTATAAATCCTGGATAAGATGTACATTTTCTATTTTTTAATACTTCAAATTCTTCTAATGTTTCTGGTGCTGCACATATTGCTGCTACTATTTTACCTGATTTATGTAACTTTTGTACAAAATCTTTAACTCTTTCGTCTTTTAAATTTGTAGCACCTGGTAAACCACCTGGAAGCACTATGGCATCATACTCATTAACATTTATATCATCTATACTACAATCTGATTTTAAAACTATATCATGAGTTCCTTTTACGTATTCTTTTTTTATTGAACACATATCACCTACAACATTTGCTCTTCTTAATACATCTACCACTGATATTGCCTCTATTTCTTCAAATCCATCTGCTAACATAACTAATACTTTTTTCATTATGTAGTCCTCCTTCTTATTTGCAATTTATGTCATTTATTATTTTTATAGCTTCAGCTACACTATCTACAATATAGTTTGCATGTTCTTTTACACTCTCTCTAGCATTTTTCATTGCAAAGCTATATTTTACTCCATTTAACATATTTATATCATTAGGAGAATCACCTATAGTAGCTATTTCATCTTCTTTTATTCCTAAAGATTTACATATATACTCTATACCCTTTCTCTTAGATACGTTTTTAGGAGTAATATTTAACGTATTTTCTGATGAAAAATATATATCTAATACTTCATTAAACTCTGCTTTTAAGTCTATTTCTATTTTGCTTAGCTCTTCTATATTTTCTGATACTACACCTATATTTCCTATTAGATTATCAAAACTTTTTCTATGGATAAATTCTTTATCAAGGATATAATTATTAGTATACTTACTAAATACATTACATTCTTCGCATAGTATTACAGTTTGATTATACTTAAAATATAATTTTGCATCATTTGACTCAAATCTAGCTATAACTTTTCTAACTATCTCATCATCTATAGTACCCTTAAATACTAATTCTTTATCTTTATTATAAATATAAGATCCATTTTCGCATATATAGTAACCTTTTATTTCAATCTGATTATCTATAATATTTAATGCATGTGGAAATATTCTACCTGTTGCTATGTTAAATACTACATCTTCCTTCTGAACTTTATTTATCTCATAAATATCTCTATCATCTATATGTCCATTATATAAAGTTCCATCTAAATCACAAAATATATACTTTATCATATGTCCTCCTAAGATAGCTCTAATAATTTTAGTCTTAATTCATTGAGTATAGTTTTAGTAGCCCTTAACCTTATCATTTGTCTATCACCATTAAAAATTTGACCTATAGCATATGTTTTACCATTTATATATATACCCATATATACAAGTCCTACCGGTTTTTTTTCACTTCCTCCATCAGGACCTGCAATACCTGTTGTTGATATTCCGATATTAGTATTAAATTTACTTGCTATGCCATAAGCCATCTCTTTTGCAATCTCTTCACTTACTGCTCCATATTTATCTAAAGTTTCTTTTTTAACACCTAACCTTTCTATCTTAGCTTCATTTGAGTATGTAACACATCCTTCAACGAAAACTTTAGATATTCCTGGGTAATTTATAAGAGTTGAACTTACCATGCCACCAGTACAAGATTCTGCTACTGATATGGTCATATTTTTATCTATTAACATAGTAGCTATAACATCTTCTAAATTTATATCTCCTACTGCATATATGCAATTTCCAAGCCTTTCTTTGATTTTATCTACAAAAGGTTCTATTAAGCTACTTGCTTCATTTTTAGTTTTAGCTTTTGCTGTTATTCTAAGACTAACTTCTCCTTCTTTTACATATGGCGCTATTGTTGGATTATTTTGTTCTTTTATAATATCTATTAAATTTTTTTCAACCAAAGACTCTCCCATACCAAGTATTTTTATATTCTTTGACATTAATACACCTTTAGTTTTATCTTGTAGATATGGCTTAACAAACTCCTCAAACATAGGCTTCATTTCCTTAGGTGGTCCTGGAAGTATTATTATAATTTTATTATTATTTTTTAGTATTGCACCTGGTGCTGTACCATTTTTATTCTCTAGTACCATAGCATTTTCTGGGAAATAAGCTTGCTTTTTATTACTATCACTTATCTCTATATTCATCTTTTTAAAGTATTTTTCTATATTTTGAAGTGATGGCTTATGAAGTACTTGTGTTTGATTAAAAAATTTACAAGCCACTTCTTTAGTTATATCATCGCTAGTTGGACCAAGTCCCCCTGTAGTTATAACAATATCACTTCTACTTAAACTTTCCTCAAATGATTTTAAAAGTCTTTCTTCATTGTCTCCTACACTACTTTGGTAGTATACATCTACTCCTATGCTTGCTAATTCCTTTGCTAAATATTGAGAATTAGTATTTATTATATCCCCAAGAAGTATTTCTGTTCCTACTGTTATTATTTCAGCTTTCATCTTCATCACCCTGACCAGTTTTGTTTTATTAATACTATAATAATCCATTTTTTTTAAGTATTTCTAAAGAATTTATTAGTTCATTTGTATCAACTATTTCTAAAGATATACTTGAATTTTTTAAATTTTTGTTTATGTATTTTATAAGTTCTATTATATTTATATTACCACTTTCTATACTACTGTGGCTATCTTTTAACCCATAATTATTGTGTATATGAAAGTGCTTAATTCTACCTCCCAATCCTTCTAACCATTCATTAACACTTATATTAGAAAATACATTTACATGACCTATATCTAAGCATACTGAAAAATTTTTATGATTTACATTATCAACTAACTCTTTTATAAAAAGATAATCTTCTTCCATAGTGTTTTCTATATGTATATCTATATTGTCATCTTTATCTGCTAAAAAATCATTCCAAAAAGTTATTGCATTATTAAGCCATTCTTCCTTAGTGTATGTATTTGGTGTATATCCATTATGATATACTATTTTTTTAGCACCTAGTTTTTTAGCTATATTATACCCTTCATTTAATCTTTTTTTAGTTACTTTTGCTATATCTTTATCTCTGCTTCCTACAGATAAATCTGCATAAGGTCCATGTACTGATATATTAGTTTTTCCATATATATCTTTTATTTCATCTTTATATGTTTTTAAATACATGTCTTTATCATCAAGTATATAAGGACTTGCAAATTGAACAACTTCTAATCCTACATTATATTTTTTAATAATGTTAAGTATCTTTTGTGTTTCATCTAATTGTGATATATATATATCCATCGATTATCCCCCATTTTCTATTTAAAATACCTTAGTATATTTAACACTTATAAGATATAATATAATTATGTTTTCTCAAATTATATTATATGCATTTTAAGTTTCACTTCTTTATATAGATTATACTCTATTATTTTTACATGTAAAATTAATTTAGTTAAGCACTATTTACCTCATCATGTAATTTATATAGATTATTTTTGGTTTTAATGTCTATATTTAATAGTTTATTAAACATGCATAAATATAATCTCTTATATAGATTTATTTAAATAAAAAATCTATTATCAAAATTAATATGAATTTAGGTGATTTTATGAATTTAATGACTTTAGAAAATATATGTAAAAGTTATTCGGAAAAAACATTGCTAGAAAATATATCCTTTGGTATTAATGAAGGAGAAAAAATAGGTATTATAGGTGTTAATGGTACTGGTAAATCTACATTACTCAAAATAATAGCAGGAGTTGAAGTTCCAGATAGTGGTACTGTTACTAAAGCTAATAGAGTTAGAGTTGAATATCTACCTCAAAATCCTGACTACAATGAAGAGTTCACTGTATTGCAGCAAGTATTTAAAGGTACATCTAGCGAAATGAAACTCTTATTAGAATATCAAGAAACTCTTGATAAACTTAATAAAACTTACAATGAAGATATAAACAATAAGCTGATATCTCTACAAGAAAAAATAGATACGCTTGGTCTTTGGGATTTAGAAAGTGAAGCTAAGATGATTTTAACAAAGCTTGGCATAACTAATTTTAGTCAAAAGGTAAAAGAGCTATCTGGTGGTCAGAGAAAAAGAATATCACTAGCTTCAGCTCTTATAACTCCTTGTGATTTATTAATACTTGATGAACCTACTAACCACTTAGATAATGAAACTATCGATTATTTAGAAGAATATCTAAATTCTAGACGTGGGTCACTAGTAATGATAACTCACGATAGATATTTCTTAGATAGAGTTTCTAATAGAATAATTGAATTAGATAAAGGTAGATTATTTAGTTATGATGGTAACTACTCTTTATTCTTAGAAAAAAAGATGGAAAGACTTGCACTTGAAGCTAGTATGGAAGAAAAACGTCAAAATTTAATGAGAAAAGAACTTGCATGGGTTAGACGCGGTGCTAAAGCTCGTACTACTAAGCAAAAAGCCAGACTTCAACGTTTTGACGACTTAGTTAATCAAGACATTATAAAACCAGATGAGCAAATGGATATATCTGTTGGTTCTACTAGACTTGGTAATAAAATAATAGAAATACACAATATATCTAAGTCTTTTGATGGTAAATGCCTTATAAACAACTTAGACTATACTATAGCTCGTACTGATAGAATAGGTATTGTTGGTAAAAATGGTATGGGTAAATCAACGTTAATTAATATATTAAATGGTAAATTAAGCCCTGATAGTGGTCATATAGAAGTTGGTGAAACTGTTAAAATTGGATGTTTCTCACAAGATGACTCTCACATGCATCCGGATATGAGAGCTATAGATTATGTTAAAGAAGGAAGTGATTATATAGAAACTTCTGATGGAAGTAAAATATCAGCCTCTCAAATGTGTGAAAGATTTTTATTTAACTCAACACTTCAGTATAGTTTAATAAATAAATTATCTGGTGGAGAAAGGCGTAGACTTCATCTACTTAGAACTCTAATGACTGCACCTAACGTACTATTATTAGACGAACCTACGAACGATTTAGATATAGAAACACTAAATAGACTAGAAGATTATTTAGATGAATTTAGAGGTGTTGTTATAACAGTATCTCATGATAGATACTTCTTAGATAGAATATGTAATAAAATATTTGCATATGAAGGTATGGGAAATATTCATATATATACTGGTAACTATAGTGATTATCAAGTTTATAAGGAAGTACAAGGTATAGAATTTGAAGAGGAAAAAATTATAAAAGAAAACTCTACTCCTAAGAAAGAAAAACCTAAATCAGCCAAAAAACTTAAGTTCTCATATAACGAACAAAGAGAGTTCGAAACTATAGATTCTGATATAGAAAAATTAGAACAAAAAATCGAACAATTAGAAAGTGATTCTACTAAATATGCCACTGACTTTGTTAAACTTCAAGAACTTCTTGATGAAAAAGCTAATCTTGAAAAAGAACTAGAATTTAAATATGAGAGATGGGAGTATTTAAATAATCTAGCCGAAGAAATAGAAAATAGCAAAAACTAATTATTAATAAAAATTTTCTAAATATTTTAATTTTACGAAATAAAATTGTTGACATTTAAAATTATTTATTTTAAGATTATAGAAAATAAATAATATAAATTCAATGAAAAAGAGAGTACATTAAATGAATTTTATAGAGAGCCGAGGATGGTGGAAGCTTGGCATTGAAGTTTAATCGAAGAGAGCTTTGGAGAAGATTATCTGAAACTAAGTATGATAATCGGGATATCTCACCTTACGAGACTTAAGTGAGTAATATATGCGCATATATTATTAATAAGAGTGGTAACGCGGAATTTTCGTCTCTTGGTCTTTTGACCAAGGGACTTTTTTAATATTTAAATTTAATTTAGGAGGTTTGATTTATGCAAGGAAATTTAGTAGGTTCTACATCGAAAAGTAGTTTTTTTAAATTTTTAATACCGTCATTATTTGGTTTATTATTATTTGTTATTCCACTACCTTATGGTAGTATGATTCCTTTAGAAGGATTATCTTCTATAAATATTGGGATAGGATTTATTGCTGAGCTTATAAAAATAGTTTTTGCTGATTATATGTTAAACATAGCCTTAGTTGTTATTATTACTTCTGCTATTTTATCTATATTGAGTAAATTTATAAATATAAAAAATGAGTTTTTAAATAGTGTTTTAAATGTCTCTCCATTTTGGCTATTATGTAGAATACTTGGTGCTATATTTATAACTATGACTTTATTTAATGTAGGTCCTAAAGTTATAATATCTGATGTTACTGGTCAAACAATAATAGGACTTTTACCAAGTCTTCTTGCAATATTTTTAGTATCAGGTTTCTTCTTACCTTTAGTGGTTGACTTTGGTCTTATGGATTTACTTGGAACTTTAATATCTAAATTTATGTATAAATTATTTAAAGTTCCTGGTCGTGCTGCTGTAGATGCTGTTTCTTCTTGGCTAGGAGATGGTACTTTAGGAGTTATGATTACTAGCACTCAGTATAAACAAGGTTATTACACTACTAAAGAAGCTGTTATAATATCTGTTTGTTTCTCTTTAGTGTCACTGCCATTTTCTACAGTTATAGCAGATCAACTTGGGCTTATGTCAATGTTTGTACCATTTTATGGAACAGTTTGTATTGCATCACTAGCTTGTGCACTTATAATGCCTCGTATATATCCATTAAATAAATTTAGTAATTCTACTTATAATGGAGTGGCTCATTTAAAGGAAGAATTAGTTCCTAGTGGTAAAAATGTTTTTGAATTTGCTTTTGAAAAAGCTTTATATAGAGCAGAAAATGCACCTTCTTTTAATACTATTATAATACAAGGAATAAAAACTGTTATAGACATGTACTTAGGATTACTTCCTTTAGTTATGGCTTGGGGGACATTAGCACTTATAACTGCAGAGTTTACACCAGTATTTAATATAATATCTTTACCTATAGTTTATGTATTAAACTTATTACAAATACCTGATGCTCATATAGCAGCTCCTGCTGTATTAGTCGGATTTACAGATATGTTTTTACCATCTATTATGGTATCTGGAGATGGAGTTAGCCAAATAACTCAATTTATAATAGGTGCTTTATCTATAAGTCAATTAATATTTTTAACTGAAACTGGAGCTGTAATATTAAAATCAGATATACCATTAAACCTAAAAGATTTATTTATTATCTTCTTAATACGTACAGCAATAGCACTGCCAATTATAACTTTAATAGCTAATCTATTATTCTAAATTAGTATCAATTTATATATAAAGTGCATAATATATATTAAGAGGAATGTATTTGACCCTTTAGCAGATAACTAATTCCTCTAAAGAGCTATCTTCAACTTTGAAGATAGCTCTTTTATGTCTTGACACCTGTATTATATATATGTAAAATAACTATAATTAGTTTATATATAAGGGGTGTATTATGGAAAATCTATTAAATGAATTAAAATCTATTAAAAACAATATTGATAATATTAAATCTAAAAATATTAATGATTTAAATCTAAATGAAACTGAGTTATTTATAGTTGACATGAATAATGGATTTGCAAAAGGTGGTTCCCTTTATTCACCTAGGATAAATGCTTTGATAAATCCTATTTATAATTTTACAAAATATTTATCTAATAAAGTGTCTAATATAACTGCCTTTACAGATTGTCATACTACTGATTCTATAGAACTTTTAAGTTATCCTCCTCACTGTATGCTAGATAGTTTTGAAAGCGATATAATAGATGAACTTAAGTCTATAGAAAACATCAAAGTTATTCCGAAAAACTCTACTAATGCCTTTTTCACATTAAAAGATATAAATTTTTCAAATACTAAAAATATAATAGTTGTAGGGGATTGTACAGATATATGTGTATATCAATTTGCAATAACGTTAAAGTCATACTTTAATCAAAATAATATAAGTAAAAATATTATAGTTCCTATTGATTTAGTAGATACATATGATAGCGAAGTTCATCCTGCAAATCTTCTAAACATGGTATTTTTAAATAGTATGCTACAAAATGGGATAGAAGTTGTAAAAACTATAAATTATTAATAAAAAAGTGTATGATTAAGTAAAATTAATCATACACTTTTTTTATTATGAGATGAAGCAAATTTTTCATTAATAGTCATACTCTGTACAATTTTCACAAAGTACTACTTTTATTTTATTATTAAATACATTTTTATATCCTAGTAAAAATTCATTTAACTCAGCATCAACTAAATTTATTTTCTTACTACTACATAATGTAACTTTTTCTTTATCTATTATAACTTCTATATCATTTGTATCATTTTTTATATAAGTAGTTACACAACCTTTAGTTTGTATTTTATTAGCATATTTTTCATAAAATGATGTTGTATTCTTTATAGAATTTATACTCTCTTCACTAATATTAGACATGTCTAAATTTGCTGGATCTATTCCAAAATTTTTAAGTTGATCTTCTACTTCTTGAGGATTCATACCATATCTTTCCATAAATTTTTTTTGTATATTCATAAACTTCTCATAAGATATATTATTATCCTTCATATAGTCAAATATCTTCTTAGAAAATTCAGCCATTGTCATACTTCCATCCATTACTGAAAAATATAAATTATATATATACTGTTCAAACTTATCTACATCAGAATCTTTAGCCTTGTTTTTTAAATTGTTAAAATCTATTACTCTATCGTCAGACATATTTATCCTCCTTTAAAAATCTTTACTTGTATATGATTATAACATATTTATATAGTTTTAAATTATTATTTATATAATATATTTGACCAATTTCAATAAATAAAAACTCTCCATTTATTATTTAACTTATCATCATATACATCTTATGTTTATCTATATTAGAATTGGAATTTATTTCACTTAATTGTTTAATAATTTTACTTTATATGATATATTTTTATATGTAATGTGATTTATTAGAATATTTTTAACTTGGAGGTAAAATTATGGAAATAAAAAGATTTGAAACAACTGAAAGAATGAGTAAAGCTGTTGTTCACAATAATACTCTTTACTTATGTGGTCAAGTTCATGCTGAAGGTGATATAAAAGAGCAAACAGCTAAAGTATTAGAGAAAATAGAAGATTTATTAAACAAGTATGGTTCAGATAAAAATCATATGTTATCAGTTACTATATATATAAAAGATATGAAAGATTTTGCTGATATGAACTCTGTTTGGGATGCTTGGGTTGAAGAAGGATTTGCTCCAGCTAGAGCATGTGTTGAAGCTAAGATGGCTAGAGAATGTCTTCTTGTTGAGATGAGTGTTGTATCTGCTATAAAGGAGTAATATAACATAAATAAAAAAGATGGTTTAATACCATCTTTTTTATTTCTCTTCTTCTTCCCACTCCATAGCTCTTTTTACAGCTTTTTTCCAGGTTTTATATAACTTCTCTTTTTTGCATTTATCCATTTTAGGAGTAAACTCTTTATCAACTCCCCACTTAACCTTTATATCATTCTTACTTTTATAAAATCCTACCGAAAGTCCTGCCAGATAAGCAGCTCCTAGTGCTGTTGTTTCTATAACCTTTGGTCTATCTATATTTACATCTAATATATCTGATTGAAATTGCATTAAAAAATTATTGCTACTTGCTCCTCCATCTACCTTTAAAAACTTAAGATTTATATTTGAATCTTGTTCCATAGCATTTAATACATCTTTAGTTTGATATGCTATAGATTCTAAAGTAGCTCTTATTATATGTTCTTTTTTAGCTCCTCTACTTAAACCTACAATGGTTCCTCTAGCATACATATCCCAGTAAGGTGCTCCAAGACCTGTAAATGCCGGAACAACATATACTCCATTGGTATCATCAACCTTTGATGCATAACTTTCACTATCCTTAGCTTCTTTTATCATTCTTAATTCATCTCTAAGCCACTGAATAGAGGCACCTCCCATAAATATACTTCCCTCTAATGCATAAGTAATTTTATTGTCTATCCCCCAAGCTATAGTTGTTATTAAACCATTTCTAGATTTAACTATTTCTTCACCTATGTTCATAAGTAAAAAACAACCTGTACCATAAGTATTTTTTGCACTTCCCTTTTCAAAACATGTTTGTCCAAACAATGCAGCTTGTTGATCCCCTGCACATCCTGATATTGGAATTTCTGCACCTGCCATCATCATAGAATCAGTATGTCCATATACATAACTAGATGGATATACATTTGGGAGCATTGATTTTGGTATATCAAGCTCTTTTAATATATCTTCATCCCACTTTAGCTCTTTTATATTATACATCATAGTTCTCGATGCATTAGAGTAATCTGTAGCATGAACTTTTCCCCTAGTTAAATTCCATATAAGCCAAGTGTCAACCGTTCCAAATAGTAATTCACCATTATTTGCTTTTTTTCTCGCGCCTTCTACATTGTCTAATATCCATTTTACTTTAGTAGCTGAAAAATAAGCATCTATTAAAAGACCTGTTTTATCTTTTATTATTTCTTCTAATCCTTTGTCTTTTAATTCTTTACATATATCTGATGTTCTTCTACACTGCCAAACTATTGCATTATATATAGGTTTTCCTGTATTTTTATCCCATACTATAGTAGTTTCTCTTTGATTAGTTATTCCTATTGCAGCAATTTCTTCCGGTCTTATACCCTTAGTTTCTATTACTTCTCTCATTACCCCACTTTGAGTTCCCCATATTTCCATAGGATCATGTTCTACCCATCCAGATTGTTTATATATTTGAGTAAATTCTTTTTGCGATTTACTTACTATTTCTCCATTTTCATCAAACAATATAGCTCTTGAACTTGTTGTGCCTTGATCTAGAGATATTATATATTTCTTTTCCATATTAATCTCCTTACTTTATTAATGAATATATACATATATATTACCACAATAAACAAAATAGCTAAATTATATTATTAAAGAATGAGATTATGTTAATTTATACTACTATATATATTTATCAAGTTTTTATAACTCATTTATTTCCTTTTTTTTAATTATATG
>NZ_JBDPHA010000007.1:134023-178507 GCF_039841805.1 Romboutsia sp. 1001216sp1 | reverse complement strand
TGAAAATCCAACTATATATGAGGTTAAAATAATTATAGAAGAAACTAATATAGATTTAGAAACTATAATAGCCTATTATAGAGGTGGACTAGATGAAAGTTTATTATGTGAGAATATACATAGACAAAAAAGAAGTAGAAATAGTTAATGTAAAATATATAATAATTATGATTAAAATATCCCATATAAGTTTTGCTTATATGGGATATTTTAAAGTGCATCTAACATTAAAAAACTTAAATAACAAATATGGATATATAAAGAGAAATTTGTATACAAATCTTAAAAAATGAAATTTTTATATGATATAATAAATATATGGTAAAATATGTAAAATAGGGGGGTGAAATTATGGTTAATGCTAGTTTTAGGCAATTAGAAATAGGGCAAAGGATAAAAATAAAATCTAATGTATATAAAATAATTTCTTATATAGTATACAAAGATGAAGAAGGTTCAACTTTTATAGAATACGAAATTTTAAGCGATAATAATAGCGTATTATGGTTAAGTGTTGGAATAAGTTATGATTATTTATATTTATTTAAAGAAACCCATCAAAAATCAGAAAACACATTATACAAGTCGGGATACAAATTAAAAGAAGACTTAAAAGCAGAAGTTACAAACTTTTATAAAGCAGATGTAGATTTATATGAAAAAGTAGTATTTAAAGAATATGAACATAAAGAATCTAAAAAAATATTTTCAGTAGAAATTTGGGAGGATGAAGTTACCTATTGTGAAAGCATTGAAGTAGATAATATAGAAATACTACAAGATGATTACATAGAAGAAAACAATCCTAAAAAAGAACAGAAAAAAGTGCAATATCTAAAATATGCTTTATTACTTTCAATACCTATAATTATATTAATAGTATATATGTTTATAAGTGATAAAAATTTTATACAAAACTACCTTAAAAATAACTCATCAAAATATACTTATTACACATCTATAACTTCAGATGCTAATAGTAAACTAAAAGCAGATGTATATTATACATCTATGTCCATGGATGAATCAGCAAAAGATATAATAGATAAAGCAACAACTTTAATAGAAGAAGTTCAAAGTAGTGATGATGAGTATAGTGTGGCTATACTTACAAAGGATGAATATGCTGTAGTTTATATAGGGATGGATGATAAGACATATATACAAGTATGTCCTAGAGAATATATGTATGTTAGCAACAATGATCTATATAATACAAGTCACTCTTCATCAAATGTATATTATAGAGATTTTTATTATACATTTGGATATAGAAATGACTACAGCAAATACAAAAGAAGAATATCTCCATTTAATACTTATAAAGGAAACATAGTCTCTCAAGATTTTAATAATAAATACAGAGAACTACAAACTTCAAATCAAAGTGTTAAAAGAGGTAGTGTATTTTCAAGAACATCATCTGGTGGTGGACTTAGTAGTGGTAAATAATAGGAGGAATATATGGAAGGTATTTTAGGAACGATAATCTATTCAGTAATAGGTTTTATACTTATGTTAGTTGGAAACTTTTTAGTAGACTTGGCTATACCTTGTCACTTTCCAACAGAAATAAAAAGAGGAAATAAAGCAGTAGGATATATAAGTGCAGCATCATCAATAGCAGTAGGAATACTTTTAAGAAGTGTTATAGCATCTCCAGTTAATCAAAATACAAATACAACAATACTACAAGATTTAACTTCAACAGTTATATACTTTGTACTTGGAATAGTACTTTGTATATTAGGTTACTTATCAATGTTAGTATTTAATAAAAAATATAACCTAAATGAAGAAATTGGAAATGGAAATAGTGCAGCAGGACTTATGGTTTCAGGAATATTTATAGGTCTTGCTATACTAATTAGTGGTGCTATACAGTAATGGTAAATAATAAATTTAATTACAAGATTTTAATGCTTACAACACTTATAATATCAGGCTGTTCGATAGTGTATGAACTTTTAATAAGTGCTGTAGGCTCATACTTATTAGGAGATAGTATAAAGCAGTTTTCTATAACAATAGGGCTTTATATGTGTGCTATGGGAGTAGGTTCTCATATTTCAAAATATGTTAAAAAGAACCTATTTGACTTTTTTGTATTTGTTGAAATAGCTGTCGGTATACTAGGAGGAATATCTTCATTAATACTATTTTTATCCAATGTATATATAGCTTCTAGTGAATTTATTATGTATATACAGATAGTTCTAATAGGAACTTTAGTAGGACTTGAAATTCCTATACTTACAAGAATTATAGAGGAAAATTGTGATAATTTAAGAGTAACTTTATCAAATGTATTTAGCTTTGATTATATAGGAGGACTTATCGGCTCACTTTTATTCCCATTATTTTTACTTCCTACTTTAGGGTATTTTGCTACATCTTTTTTAGTGGGAACGATAAACATAGTAATAGCTATAGTTATAATTCATAATTATAAAAGTTATATAAAAAATATTGAAACGTTTAAGATAGTCTCATATATATCATTAGTATTTATGTTTTTAGGAGTATTATATTCTGAAAATATATCTCAAAGTATTGAAAATTCACTATATCGTGATAGAGTTGTATTATCAAATCAAACGCAGTATCAAAAGATTGTTATGACAAGACACAAGGATGATTTAAGGTTATATTTAAATGGGAACATACAGTTTTCATCTAAAGATGAATATAGATATCATGAAGCATTAGTTCATATACCTATGGGAATAGTTAAAAATCATGAAAATGTATTGATACTAGGCGGAGGAGATGGACTTGCAGTTCGTGAGTTATTAAAGTATGATGATATTAAAAATATTACTTTAGTTGACATAGATAAAGAGATGGTAGATTTGTGTAAAACAAACCCACTTATAACTGAGATTAATAAAAACTCTTTATCTAGTGAAAAAGTAAATTTGGTATATGAAGATGCTTTTGAATTTTTAGAAAATACTAAAGAGGTTTATGATGTTATAATAGTTGATTTGCCAGACCCTAACAATGATAGTTTAAATAAATTATATACTAATATATTTTATAGACTATGTAAAAATGCATTAACTCAAAATGGAGTAATGACCGTTCAATCCACTAGCCCATATTACGCTAGAAAAGCATTTTGGAGTATAAATAAAACTTTAAAATCTGAGGATTTTAATGTATATCCATATCATGTGCAAGTGCCATCTTTTGGAGAATGGGGATTTAATCTTTCTTCAAAACAAGAGTTGAATTTGGATGATATTAAGGTTAATGTAAGTACCAAGTATTTAAACAAGGGTTCTATTGAGAGTATGTTCAATTTTGCACAGGATGAAGTTATCGATATTGAAAGTATTGATACTAATACTTTATCTCATCCTAAACTTATAAATTATTACGAAGAATCGGTTAAAAATTGGAAATAGTACGGGAGGAGTTTATGTCTATTACATATGAATTTTTTTCCAAGTATTTAATATATTAATATGGATATTAATTCCTATTGCTATATATAAATTTATAAAAAAATATAAAGAAAAGAAAGTATTAATAAATAGTAAAATTTCTAATTTAGAGAAAAGAGTTAATGAATTAGAAAATAAATAGTATAAGTTTAATCATATAAAAATACCATTAGCATAAATTTATGTTGATGGTATTTTTTTTATTCTAAGTATATAGAAAACATAAGTTAATTAATTTTATAAAAATAAAAAGTTGCTATAAATATATTTAAAATTTTTACCTTATATTATGTATTATTATTTTAGTAAAAGTTAAGATGGTATTCTTTTGAATTACTTCATATTTATTCGAGATAAAAGAATATACAGCAATCCAAAAGAATATATAGGAATAGAGTGAGAGTTAAAAATATTAGAAACTATAAAAGATAATTAGAAATATATATTTAATATCTTCAAACATTAAGACTATAAGGGGAGGGAGAATATTGCCTGGTAAGAAACTTGTGCTAAACGAAAAGTGGTGCAAAAGTTGTGGAATCTGTGTGGAATTTTGTCCGAAAGATGTATTAAAACTAGAAAATAGTAAGGTACAAATACAAAAAGAAAAAGATTGTATTTTTTGTGGATTATGTGAACTTAGATGCCCAGATTATGCTATATATATAGCACAAACTTCTGAGGATTAAAGAGGTGAGAATATGTCTAGGAAAGTAAAGTTATTACAAGGAAATGAAGCTTGTGTACATGGGGCACTTTATGCAGGTATGAAATTTTTTGCAGGGTACCCTATAACACCATCTACTGAAATAGCAGAAATTTCATCGTTTATGCTTCCAAGAGTAGGAGGTAAGTTTATTCAAATGGAAGATGAAATAGCATCTATGGCTGCAACTATAGGAGGATCAATTGCAGGACTAAAATCAATGACAGCTACTAGTGGACCAGGTTTTTCTCTAAAGCAAGAAAATATAGGGTATGCATGTTTAGCTGAAGTACCATGTGTTATTGTTGATGTTCAAAGATGTGGTCCAAGTACAGGGCTTCCAACATCTCCAGCGCAAGGTGATTTAATGCAAGCTAAGTGGGGAACTCATGGTGACCATCCAATAATAGTATTATCTCCAATAAGCGTTAAAGACACATTTGATATGACAGTAAAAGCATTTAACTTTTCAGAAAAATACCGTACCCCAGTTATATTACTTTTAGATGAAGTTATAGGACATATGAGAGAAAAGGTAGAAATACCAGAAATAAATGAATTAGAAGTGATAGATAGAATAAAAGTTACAGCATCTAAAAAAGACTATAAGGCTTATGATTCAAATTGCTTGGTACCTCCTATGGCAAATTTTACAGATGGTTATAAATATCATGTAACAGGACTTATGCATGATGACGTAGGGTTTCCAACTAACAGCATAGAGAAAACAAAAATATTAATGGATAGACTTATAAGAAAGATAGAATGTAACTTAGATGACATATTAACATATGAGGAATATAAAACAAAAGATTGTGAAGAACTTATAGTTACTTTTGGATGTATGAGTAGATGTAGCAAAGATGCAGTAAATATACTAAGAGAAGAAGGCATAAAAGCTGGACTTTTAAGTATAAAGACGGTATGGCCATTTCCTGAAGAAAAGATGAGAGAAATAAGTAAGCAAGTTCAAAATATATATGTACCTGAATTAAATAGTGGACAAATAAGGTTAGAAGTAGAAAGGGTAAGTTCAAAAGACTGTAATATTTATGGAATCAACAAATATAATGGAGATATTATAACTCCAGAAGAAATTGTAGATAAAATATTGGAGGTAAAAAGATGCCTAGTACAGTCATAGAAAATAATTTTAGAATGGATAGACTGCCACATATATGGTGTCCTGGATGTGGTCATGGGATATTAATGAGATCTATAGCTGTAGCTATAGAAGAGTTAGGTCTTATTAAGGAAAATGTTTGTATAGTATCTGGTATTGGATGTTCATCAAGGGCATCTGGATATTTAAACTTTAATACACTTCATACTACTCACGGTAGAGCATTGCCATTTGCAACAGGTGTAAAATTTGCAAGTCCTAATATGCATGTTGTAGTTATAACTGGTGATGGTGACTGTAGTGCAATAGGAGGAAATCATTTAATACATGCTTGTAGAAGAAATATAGATATAACAGCAATAGTATTTAATAATAATATATACGGAATGACAGGCGGTCAATACTCTCCAACTACTAACACTAATGATTTATCCACAACAGCACCATATGGAAATATTGACAGACCTTTTGATATATGTGAGCTAGCAATAGGAGCAGGAGCTACATTTGTTGCAAGGGCTACAGCATATCATGCAAAGCAAATGATAGATTATATTAAAAAAGGAATAAATCATAAAGGATTTTCTTTAATAGAAGGAATGAGTTTGTGTCCAACATACTATGGAAGAAAAAATAAGAAAGGGTCAGCAGTATCCTTAATGAATTTATTAAAAGAAAATTATTTAGATGTATCTATTAAAGATAAATTACCCAAAGAAAAATTAGAGAATAGATCATTTTATGGAGTATTTAAAGATAGTGTTATGCCAGAGTATACTGAGGAATATGAAAAAATTTTAAATAAATTCAAGTAAGTATAAGGAGATTATATTATGAGAAAAGAAGTTAGGCTTAGTGGTTCTGGTGGTCAAGGACTTATTCTAGCAGGTGTTATACTTGCAGAAGGCTCTATACTTTCAAATCTAAATGCAGTACAAACCCAATCATATGGGCCTGAAGCTAGAGGGGGAGCTAGTAAGGCTGAAGTAATAGTAAGTGATGAAGAGATAAATTTTCCAAAGGTAAGAAAAGCTGACATGCTATTATGTTTAACACAAAAGGCATTTGATGAATATTATCACACAGTAAAAAATAATGGAATTATAATTTTAGATTCTTCTATTGATGAGAAAGATATAATTAATGATGATAAAATTAAGGTATTAAAATTACCTATTATATATACAAGCAAGTATGAATTAAAAAAAGAAATGGTAGCTAATATGGTAGCACTTGGAGTAATATGCAATATGATACCAGAAATAGATACAGAACAAGTAAAAAAATCTATGTTAAGTAGAGTTCCAAAAGGAACAGAAGAATTAAATGAAAAAGCTTTTGAAAGAGGAATTTCACTATCAAAATAAATTAAAAGTTTAATAAAATATTAAAATATTTTAATTTTATTAATTAGGTATAGGGGGGGAAGCTTATGACAAATAACAAAGATGAGATACAAGTAAACTTAAAAAAATGGGAAGAAAATAAGGTTAATAAGAGTTTAAGTAAATTTTCAGAAAGAAAAGAAATATTTACATTTGATACAGGAGAAGAAGTAAAAAGACTATATACACCAATTGATGTAAATATGGACTATGAAAAAGATTTAGGTTATCCAGGGCAATATCCATTTACAAGAGGTGTTCAACCTACAATGTATAGAAGTAAGTTTTGGACTATGAGAATGTATGCTGGATTTGCAACTGCTGAAGAATCAAACAAAAGATACAAATATTTAATAGAACAAGGTTCTATGGGACTTTCAGTAGCATTTGATTTACCAACTCAAATGGGATATGACTCAGATGATGATATATCTGAAGGTGAAGTAGGCAAAGTTGGAGTTTGTATAGATTCATTAGCTGATATGGAAATATTATTTGACTCAATACCACTAGATAAAGTATCAACATCGATGACTATAAATGCACCAGCATCAGTTCTTCTTGCAATGTATATAGCAGTAGCCAAAAAGCAAGGTGTAAGTGCTAATAAGTTAAGAGGAACTATTCAAAACGACATATTAAAAGAATATGTAGCAAGAGGAACTTATATATTCCCTGTAAAGCCTTCTATGAGGCTAATAACTGATATATTTGAGTATTGTTCAAAAGAGGTACCAAAATGGAACACTATAAGTATATCAGGGTATCATATAAGAGAAGCTGGAGCAAATGCAGTTCAGGAAGTAGCATTTACTTTAGCTGATGGTATAGCCTATGTTAATTCTGCTATAGAAGCAGGACTTAATGTTGATGATTTTGCGCCAAGATTATCATTTTTCTTTAATGCACATAATAATTTATTAGAAGAGGTTGCAAAGTTTAGGGCAGCAAGGAGATTATGGGCAAAAATAATGAAAGAAAGATTTAATGCACAAAATCCAAAATCATGGTCGCTTAAATTTCACACCCAAACGGCAGGTTGTACACTAACTGCACAACAACCAGAAAATAATATAGTAAGAGTAGCAATTCAAACATTAGCAGCAGTTCTTGGAGGAACACAATCACTTCATACTAATTCAAAAGATGAGGCATTAGCTCTACCAACAGAAGATTCAGTAAGAGTAGCACTTAGAACGCAACAAATAGTGGCAAATGAAAGTGGAGTAGCAGATAGCATAGACCCACTAGCTGGTTCTTATTATGTAGAAAGCTTAACTAATAATATAGAACAAAAGGCTTTAGAATTAATAAATAAAATAGACAACTTAGGAGGAGCACCACAAGCCATAGAAAAAGGATTTATTCAACAAGAAATAATGGATAGTGCATATAGATATCAAAAAGAAATAGAAAATAATGAAAGAATAATAGTTGGAGTAAATAAATTCCAGATAGAAGAAGAAGCTCCAAAGGGACTTCTCAAGGTTGATCCTATGGTTGGTGAAAGACAAAAAGAAAAGATAAGAAAATTAAAAGAGAGTAGAGATAATGAAAAAGTACAAAAAAACTTAGAAGCTTTAAGAAAAGCTTGTAACTCCAATGAAAATATAATGCCATATATACTAGATGCAGTAGAAAGTTATGCCACATTAGGGGAAATATGCAAAGTTATGAGAGCTGAATTTGGTGAATATAAACAAACGGTAATGATATAGTGATTTAAGGAGGAATACAAATGAGACCAATAAGAGTATTAGTTGCAAAACCAGGCTTAGATGGACATGACAGGGGAGCTAAAGTAATAGCTAGAGCACTAAGAGATGCAGGGATGGAAGTTATATACACAGGCCTTCGTCAAACTCCATATCAAATAGTTCAAGCTGCAATCCAGGAAGATGTAGATGTTGTGGCTATGAGCATACTATCTGGTGCACATAATCATTTATTACCAAAGGTCGTAGAATTATTAAGATCTGAAGAGGCAGACGATATTTTGGTAATAGGTGGAGGCGTTATTCCAGAAGAAGATATACCTTTTTTAAAAGAAAAAGGTATAGCACAAATTTTTACACCAGGAACTCCAACAACAGTTACTATAGAGTTTATAAAAGAAAATCTCAAAAGAGAATTATAATAAAGGTGAAATTATGAGTGATATAGTAAAAAAAGTTATAGAAGGTAAAAAAAGGGATTGTGCTAGGCTTATTACTATTGTAGAAAATGAAATAAATGGATATGAAAAGTACCTAAAAGAAATATATAAATATACTGGAAGGGCTTATATAGTGGGAATAACAGGCCCTCCCGGTGCAGGAAAATCTACAATGACGGATAAGTTAGTAAAACACATAAGAAGTAAAGGAAACAAAGTCGGTATAATTGCAATAGACCCAACAAGCCCTTTTACAAAAGGAGCAATACTTGGAGATAGAGTAAGAATGAATGATTTAAGCTTAGACAAAGGTGTATTTATAAGGTCTATGGGGACAAGGGGTAGCCTAGGTGGTCTATCAAATGCAACACAATCTGCTGTAAAAATACTTGATGCTTATGGGTGTGACTTTATATTTATAGAAACTGTAGGAGTTGGGCAATCGGAAATCGATATAGTAAAAAACTCTGACACTACACTTATGATTATGGTTCCAGGTCTTGGAGACGATATACAAGCAATAAAAGCTGGTGTTATGGAAATTGGAGATGTATTTGTTATAAATAAGGCTGATAAGGATGGAGCGAAAAAAACAGCCTTAGAAATAGAAATGATGCTTGATTTTAAAAAAGATTGGAAATTTAGACCACCGGTAAACTTATGTGTAGCAGAAACTGGAGAAGGTATAGATACTACTTTTAAAAATATAATAAAGCATAAAAATTATTTAGAAAGTAGTGGCGAACTAACTAAAAAAAGATTTGAGCGAAACAAATTAGAAGTAAAAGAATTAGTACAAAGAAAGATTTCAAAGCTCGTTAAAGAACTAGAATATACAAACGAAGTCAATGAGCTTTTAGATAAAACTATAACTAAGGAAATAGATATATATTCGCTTAGCGATATATTAGTTGAAAAGATAATTAATGATTAGGAGGAAACTATGGAAATATTAAAAGTAGATCATGTGGGGATAGCTGTAAATAACTTAGAAGAAAGTTTAAAATTTTATGAAGATGTATTAGGAATAAATTGTGAAGGTACAGAAATTATAAATGAACAAAAAGTCAGAGTAGCATTTTTACCAGTTGGAGATACTGAACTTGAATTACTAGAATCAACTACTGAAGATGGACCTATAGCTAAATTTATAGATAAAAATAATGGACGCGGTGGAATACAACACGTAGCAATAAGAGTAGATAATATAGAAAAAGCAATAGAAGAAGTTAAAGCTAAAGGGTATAAAATGATAGATGAAGTACCGAGATATGGAGCAGGAAATGCAAAAATAGCTTTCTGTCATCCAAAAGGAACTGATGGAGTGTTACTTGAGCTAAGCGAAAGAAAATAAAATTTGCTTTACCATTTAATACATTAACTAAAGTTTTGGGGGTGGTTTTGTGTCACAAGAAAAGTTAAATCTACTTTATGAAAAAAGAAGTAAGATAGAACTAGGAGGTGGGCAAAAGAGAATAGATAAACAACATGCATCAGGAAAATTAACTGCAAGAGAAAGATTAAATTTATTATTTGATGAAAATACTTTTGTTGAATTAGATGCATTTGTAAAACATAGATGTTCAAATTTTGGTATGGAAAAACAAGAAGTACCAGGTGAAGGTGTAATATGCGGATATGGTAAAGTTGAGGGGAGATTAGTTTGTGCATTTGCACAAGATTTTACAGTACTTGGTGGGTCTTTAGGTGAGATGCATGCTAAAAAAATAGGCAAAGTTATGGATATGGCACTTAAAGTTGGAGCTCCAGTAGTAGGGCTTAACGATTCAGGAGGAGCTAGAATACAAGAAGGCGTTGATGCATTAGCTGGATACGGAGAGATATTTTATAAAAACACAATAGCATCGGGGGTAGTACCACAAATATCTGCAATTATGGGTCCTTGTGCAGGAGGTGCAGTATATTCACCGGCACTGACAGATTTTATATATATGGTAGATAAAACTAGTCAAATGTTTATAACAGGTCCACAGGTTATAAAAACAGTAACAGGTGAAGAAGTTAGTGCTGAAAGTTTAGGTGGAGCATCTACTCATAATACTACTTCTGGAGTAGCTCACTTTATAGCAAATAACGATGAGGATTGTATACAACAAATAAGAAAACTGCTTAGTTTTTTACCATCAAACAACTCAGAGAAAGCTCCAATAATAGATACAATAGATGATGCCAATAGAAAAAATGATATATTAAACAGCATAATTCCAGATGATGCCAAAAATCCATATGATATGAAAGAAATAATATATGAAATAGTAGATGAGTGTGATTTCTATGAAGTCCAACCATATTTTGCACAAAATATGATAACTGGATTTGCAAGAGTAAACGGAGAAAGTATTGGTATAATTGCAAATCAACCAAAAGTTATGGCAGGATCACTTGATATAAATGCATCAGATAAAAGTGCAAGGTTTATAAGAACTTGCGATGCTTTTAATATTCCGATAATTACATTAGTAGATGTACCAGGATTTTTACCAGGAACATCTCAAGAGTATGGAGGGATAATAAGACATGGTGCAAAAATGCTTTATGCATATAGTGAAGCTACAGTACCAAAAATAACTTTAATAACTAGAAAAGCTTATGGTGGTTCATATCTTGCTATGTGTTCAAAAGATCTGGGAGCAGATATGGTACTTGCTTGGCCAAGTGCTGAAGTTGCAGTTATGGGACCAAGTGGTGCAGCAAATATAATATTTAAAAATGATATAAAAAATGCCCAAAATCCTAAAGAAATGAGAGCAGTTAAGATAAATGAATATAGTGATGAGTTTGCAACTCCATACAAAGCAGCAGAAAGAGGATATTTAGATGATGTAATAGAACCTGCATACTCAAGAGTAAGAATAGCTGATGCACTTGATACATTATCATCTAAAAGAGAAGAAAGACCGCCTAAAAAACATGGAAATATACCTTTATAGGAAGGTGGTAATATATGAATATTAGTCAATTATTAGAAACTTTAAAAGATCCTACAATAACATTATCAATAGGAGAAACATTATTAGCAGGTGTTAGTGTAGCATTACTGTCTATGAGCGTAGTTTTTATAATTTTATTAGTTATAACAGCTATAATAAAGTTACTTCAAAGTGAAAAATCACAAGCTAAGCTTAAGGATAGTACTGAGAAAGAAACTATGACAGAAAGTAATGAATTTAAAAAAGATGAAAGTATAGAAGAATTAGTATCCGTAATAACTGCAGCAATAGCAGCTTCAACTGGAAATAGTACAAATAATATAATAGTAAGAAAAATATCTAGGACTAATAACTCAAAAACAAATTGGGAAAGAATGACTAAAAGTACTACTAAATAAAGTAGCAGGGGGAGTTTAATAATGATAAAAAAATATAATATAACAGTTAATGGAAATACATATGAAGTAGAAGTAGAAGAACTAAGTAGCGTAGCGAGTCATATTTCAAAAGTACCACAAGCACAAAGTACACACCAAATAGATAAAGCATCTAAAGTACAAAATAAAGCTCAATCATCACCTAAAGCCTCAAATAGTTCTGGTCAAGTAAATGCTCCAATGCCAGGAACTATATGCGATGTTAAAGTCAAAGAAGGAGATAGTGTAAAAAAAGGTCAAGTTTTATTAATACTTGAAGCTATGAAAATGGAAAATGAAATAATGGCAGATTCTGACGGAACAGTTACATCTGTTAATGTTTCAAAAGGAGCATCTGTAAGTGTTGGAGATATACTTTTATCTATAAAATAGTACTTTAGATTATAATAAAACTACAAATACTTTATATTACATATAATTTGAGCAAAAGATTAAGATAGAGGAGAGTTTTTATAGTACGTAAAATCAAACTTATCAGAATAGGGAAAATTACAATTTCCTAGAATAGAAAAAGGGGGACTTACCCGTGATAGAAGTTATAAATAATTTTATTTCATCTATGGGGATTGTTAATATATCATGGCAACAAATAATTATGATTTTTATTGCTTGTATTTTATTATATTTAGCAATAGCAAAAGAATTTGAACCATTATTATTAGTACCCATAGCTTTTGGTATGTTACTTACAAACCTTCCGTTGGCAGGTGTTATGAATGGGCCAATATCATCAATTAGTAATTTAGAATTAACAAATGAAGCTATAAATGGAACTATAAATACTAAATCACCAGGAGGACTTTTACATTATTTATATCAAGGTGCAAAGCTTGGAATATTTCCACCACTAATATTTCTAGGTGTAGGAGCATGCACAGACTTTGGGCCATTAATAGCAAATCCTAAAACCATGTTACTAGGAGCAGCAGCTCAATTTGGGATATTCTTTACATTTATAGGAGCATTACTCTTAGGGTTTACTGGGCTTGAAGCATCATCAATAGGAATAATTGGTGGAGCTGATGGACCTACTGCAATATACTTAACGACAAAGTTAGCATCTCACTTATTAGCACCTATAGCAGTTGCTGCATATTCTTATATGGCACTAGTACCAATTATTCAACCACCGATTATGAAAGCTTTAACAACTAAAGAAGAAAGAAGTATAGTTATGACACAATCAAAGTTGGTGTCTAAAAAAACAAAAATAATATTTCCAATAGCAGTAACAATAGTAGTATCACTATTATTGCCATCAGCAGCTACATTGATAGGACTTCTTATGTTTGGAAATTTACTTAAAGAGTGTATGGTTACAGATAGATTATCAGATACTGCAAGTAATGCTTTAATGAATATGATAACTATATTTTTAGGATTAGCAGTTGGAGCATCAGCAGAGGCAGAAATATTTTTAAGCATGCAAACTATAAAAATATTTGTACTTGGTATAATAGCATTTAGTATAGGAACTGGATCAGGTGTATTATTTGCAAAATTAATGAATAAATTTAGCAAAGATAAAGTAAATCCACTTATAGGAGCAGCAGGAGTATCAGCAGTTCCTATGGCTGCAAGGGTTGCTCATAAAGTAGCACAAGAAGAAAATCCAGGCAATTTCATACTTATGTATGCGATGGGACCAAATGTTGCTGGAGTTATAGGTTCAGCAGTAGCGGCAGGAATACTTCTTAGTTTATTTGGATAAATATATTTAGTAGACGAAGGATATCTCTAAAAGTTTTAAGAATTAAAAGAGATATCCTTTTTTAGTTAAAATATGGTATTTATATTTAATTGTATAAATTTAAAAAATTTGATGAGAAAAATTATAGGAATTGTTAGTAATTATAATAGAGGAGGGAGATATATGGATATATTAAAATATAATAGTAATGCTTGGGATAATGAGGTTAAAAAAGGAAATAAGTGGACAATGCCTGTAAGTAGTGAAGATGTAGATAAAGCAAGAAATGGAGAATATAAACTATTATTAACACCAACAAAATTAGTACCTAAAGAGTGGATAGGGAACATAAAGGATAAAAAGGTACTTTGCCTAGCATGTGGTGGAGGACAACAAGGACCAATTTTTTCTGCACTAGGGTCAAATGTAACCGTATTTGATAATAGCAAAGAACAGCTATTAAAAGATGAGCTTGTAAGTAAAAGAGATAATCTTAAAATAGATTTAGAACAAGGTGATATGAGAGATTTATCAAGATTTGAGGATGAAAGCTTTGATTTTATATTTCATCCAGTATCAAACACATTTATAGATAATATAGAAAAGACTTGGAAAGAGTGCTACAGAGTACTTACAAAGGGTGGTGTGCTAATAGCTGGATTTACAAATCCTATAGTATATATATTCGATTTATATGAATGGGAAAAAGGTAATTTAGCAGTAGCAAACACTATACCTTATTCAGATATAAAGCAACTGCCAAAAGAAAAACTAGAAGAATTTATAAAAAATAAAGAACCTTTAGAGTTTGGGCATACACTTTATAGTCAAATAGGAGGTCAAATTGAAGCAGGTTTTGTAATAGGTGGATTTTATGAAGATAAGATAGAAGATGATATATTAGGAAAATATATAGATACTTATATAGCTACGAAGGCAATAAAATTATAAATAATATATATAATATAGATTAGAAATCTAATTACTTGCAAATTGTACCATAATATAGTAAATTTAAATATATTAAATAGGACATTATATAGCTCAGGAGGAAATTTATGAAATTTAGTAAAGAAAATTTTATATATGAATTTACTAGAAACCAAGCCACCAATGAGGAGATACATGAAAACATATTAGAAGGAATGAATGTACACGGTGCAAACTTTATAATACTAATATGTGCAATAATAATAGCATCTGTTGGACTTAATATGAACTCTACTGCAGTAATAATAGGTGCTATGCTTATATCACCACTTATGGGTTCTATTATAGGTATAGGCTATGGTGTAGGTACTTATAATTTAAAGTTATTAAAAGAAGCTTTTAAAATACTAACAATATCAGTTTTTATAAGTATAATAACATCTACATTTTATTTTTCAATAACACCAATAACAACAGCAGGTAGTGAAATATTAGCAAGGACTAGTCCAACTATATGGGACGTTATAATAGCTTTTGTTGGTGGTATAGCAGGAATGGTTGGACTAACTCGTAATAAAATTAGTAACGTAATACCGGGAGTTGCTATAGCTACTGCACTTATGCCACCACTTTGTACAGCAGGATATGGACTTGCTACTAAAAATTATCATATATTTCTTGGTGCAGGATATTTATTTTTTATTAATTGCTTTTTTATAATAACGTCAACTTTTATAGTTACAAAAGCATTAAATTTACCAGCTAGAACTAATTTAGATGATGAAAAACAACATAAGGTAAAAAGAATTATATTAATTACAGCTGTAATAGTTATGATACCTAGCGTATTTTCTGCACTTAATATGATACAAGAAACAATAGATGAAAGTAATTTAGATGCTTTTATTAATACAGAATTAAAAGATCAATATGTAATAGAAAAAAACATAAATACAAAAAATAACACTATAACTTTAGCATTAATTGGAGAAAAAATATCAAGAAATGAATTTAAAATTTTAGAAAATAATTTACATAATTATGGATTTAAAGATATGGATTTAATAATAAAGCAAGATGAAGGAAGCATATCTGATATAGAAAAGTATATATCTGATATAAAAAATCAAAGTAATATATTTATAAAGGATAATAATGTATCTAATAAGACAGGTGATATAAAAGAAGATACAAATGTGCAAGAAATATCAAAAGAAATAAAAGTTATTTATCCTCAGATAAAAGAAGTATATTTAGGATATGTAACTAGTGATACTAATAGTTCAAAAGAAGTACCGGTACTTATACTATATACAAATGATGAAACCTTAAGTAAAAGTATACCTACTATAGAAAACTGGTTTAAAGCTAGAACTAAAGAAGATGGAGTTAAAGTTTATGTGCAAATGATTTCTACAGAAAAAGAAACTAAAACTGATAATGAATATAAAAAATAAGACACTAATAATAAGTTAATCAACATGTAAAAAAGCACTAAAAATTATAATTATGATTTTTAGTGCTTTTTTACATGTTACAAAAGTAGTATTTTTTACAAATTAATATATAGTTGTTTATGTAATATATATCTAAGTCTATTTCATAGTATTTAGTAAAGGTTAAAAATTAAATTAAGGAAGGGGGCAAGTAAATGAAGTCTTTAATAAGAGTTAGGATAGGGAAAAATGATGCTAACTATGGCAAAAATGTAGTAGATAGTTCAAAGATACTTAAATTATTTAAAGATGCGGCCACAGAAATACTTATAAAGCATGATGGAGATGAAGGCTTATTTAGATCTTATGACAATATAGAGTTTTTAGCACCTGTATATGCAGGAGACTATATTGAGGTTAGTGGAGAATTAATATCTTTTGGAACCACATCTAGAAAAATGAATTTTGAAGCGAGAAAGGTTATACAATCAGCATCAGATATAAGCGATTCAGCAGGAGAGGTATTACTAAGACCTATAGTTGTATGTAAAGCTACTGGAACTTGTGTAGTTCCTAAAGATAAACAAAGGAAATAGATAAAAATATGAATTATTAAGTTAAATATTATAAAAGTTATAAATATAGAATTTATAGAGTTTATTATACATGAATATATTAAAAATAACTAAAGAATTGGTATAATTTTCAGAAAATTTAATATAGATTAATAAAATATAAAAATAAGGGGGGAATATTTTGAAAGCAAAACCAAAAACCCAGAGAAAGGCAACTCTTATAGAATCTATAATACCATTAATACTTTTAGTTATAGTATTAGCATATTCACTGATAAAACTCGATGCGGATCCACATATACCACTTATAATAGGTTCACTTGTGGTAGGTTGTGTTGGAATATTTAGGCTAGGGTTTAGCTGGAAAGAGTTAGAAGTAACAATACTTGAAACTATAAAGATGGCAATGCAGGCGATACTTATACTTATGATAGTAGGTACACTTATAGGAACATGGATACTAAGTGGAACAGTACCATCAATGATTTATTGGGGGCTTGAAATATTATCACCAGCAATATTCCTACCAGCAACTACAATAATATGTGCAATAGTATCACTTGCTACTGGATCATCTTGGACTACAGCAGGAACTGTTGGTATTGCACTTATTGGTATCGGGCAAGGCCTTGGAATGCCAGCTCCACTTGTAGCAGGAGCTATAATATCTGGGGCATACTTTGGAGATAAAATGTCACCACTTTCGGATACTACAAACTTAGCACCAGCAATGGCAGGATCAGAGCTATTTGAACATATAAAACATATGATATACACTACTGGACCAGCACTTATAATAGCACTTATACTTTATGGAATAATAGGTATGAAATATGCAGGCAAAGAACTTGATATGGCAAATATTGAACTTATAAGAAGTACACTTAGTGATTCATATAATACTTTATCACCGATACTATTTATCCCACCTATTTTAGTAATAATACTTGTCATATGTAAAGTACCAGCGATACCAGGATTATTAATAGGAACACTACTAGGTGGAATATTTGCATATTTCTGTCAAGGATCTAATTTAACTGATATAGTAGGAGCTGCTCATTATGGATATGTATCAGAAACAGGAGTAGCTGATGTTGATGCACTATTAAGTCGTGGTGGTCTTGATTCTATGATGTGGACAGTTTCACTTATATTATGTGCACTTAGTTTAGGAGGATTACTTGAAAAAACGGGAATGCTAGAGGCACTATCAAGTGCACTTTTGAGATTTGCAAAAGGTTCTTTTGGATTAGTTTTAGCTACTATAGTATCTTGTATAGGAGTAAATTTAGCGACTGGAGACCAATATCTATCAATAGTTTTACCAGGAAGAATGTATAAAAATGAATTTAGAAAAAGAGGATATCATCCAAAAAATTTATCAAGGGCACTAGAAGATAGTGGAACACTAACATCACCACTTATCCCATGGAATACATGTGGGGCTTATATGTGGGTAACTTTAGGAATTCACCCATTTGCTTATTTACCATTTGCATTTTTAAACTTAATAAATCCTATAATATCTTTAATATACGCAGCTACTGGTATAACTATAGAAAAATTACCTCCTGAAGAAATGGGAAAAGTTAAAGAAGAAATAGAAAAAGGTATACTATAAATAAGAAAGAGGCTATCTTAATTAAAGATTAGCCTCTTTCTTATTTATAGAAAATTTTCAAAAAAAGTCTATTTTCAAACTTTATATGACAAATTTTTATAAAAAAGAAGGAGTATAAGAGAAAGCGAAGAATATTTATATATAAAAAATAATATATATAAAATTTATTAATAAATATTAGGATAAAAATTTTTAATTAATAACAAATGATGCTTATTAATAATTATAAGTATATGTAATACTGACTTATATATAAAAAAAATAATATACAAAAAATGTAAAATATAAAGAGGTAATATGAAGAATAAAGTAGAATATTATATATTATAAAAAGAAAATGTAAAAAAATAAAAATAAAAGAAGGAATATAGAAATAAATACAGAATATAATACATAAGAAAATATTTATCCTAAAATTTTAGCTACAAATTAAAAATGTAAAAAAATAAAAATAAAAGAAGGAATATGAAAATAAATGCAGAATATTAAGAACATGAGGAAAAATTTGGTTCAAAGCTGTAATTATAAATCACTAAATTACTAAATTGCTAAGAGAGGAAATAGGACATCTGTGTTACTATTAGTAAATAGGATATAAGGATGGAAAAAATATGTTTAAAAATTTAATTTGCACTAAAGAGGGGAATATATACATAATTAATATAGCTAGGGAAGAATATTTGAATTCTTTAAATGAAGAAGTATTAAAAGAATTAGATATGGCTATTGATATCATCAAAAAAGATGAGGAAATTTATGTAGGTATAATAACAGGTCAAGGAAGAGCTTTCGTAGCAGGGGCAGATATAGAAGCTATGAAAGATATGAATTTTGAAGAAGCGAGAAGATTTTCAAAAACTGGAAATGACTTGTTTAGAAAAATAGAAAACTGCGAGAAGCCTATAATAGCGGGGATAAATGGATTTTGCCTAGGTGGAGGATTAGAGATTGCTATGAGTTGTGATATTAGAATAGCAAGCACAAAAGCAAAATTTGGACAAGTAGAAGTCAATCTTGGTATATTACCTGGATTTGGGGGAACTCAAAGGTTATCTAGAATAGTTGGAATAGGGAAAGCTAAAGAACTTATATACAGTGCCAAAATAATAAAAGCAGAAGATGCACTAAACATAAATCTAGTAAATAAAGTTACATCGCATGAAACTTTACTAGAAGAATGTATAGATATGGCAAAGCTTATTGCATCTAAAGGTCAACTTGCCGTAAGGTATGCTAAAAATGCTATAAATAAAGGGTATGAAATAGATATAGATAATGCTATAAATCTAGAAAGCTATCTATTTGGGCTATGTTTTGCAAGTTATGACCAAGAAGAAGGTATGAGTGCCTTTTTAGAAAAAAGAGATCCAAAATTTAATATACATTGTGATAAAAAAGTAAGCAGTTCATTATAGGGGGAAATATCATGAAAATAATGGTAATAGGAAGCGGTACTATGGGAAGTGGTATTGCAGAAGTACTTATATCTAATGGACATCAAGTAATACTTAGAGATTTAAACAATGACAGTATAGAAAAAGGGATTAAGTTAATAACAAAAAGTTTAGAAAGAAAAGTAGCAAAAGAAAAGATAAAAAAAGAAGAAAAAAATGAAATATTAAACAGACTTAATTCAACTATAGAATTAGAAGAAGCAAAAGATTGTGATTTAGTAATAGAGGCTATAGTTGAAAATATACAAATCAAAAAACAATTACTTAAAGAACTAGATGGAATATGTAAAGAAGAAACAATATTTGCAACAAATACATCATCATTGTCGATAACAGACCTATCAATAAGCACTAATAGACCTGAAAAAGTAATAGGAATGCACTTTTTCAACCCAGCACCAGTTATGAAATTAATAGAAGTAATAGATGGTATGCTAACATCAAAAGAAACCCACAATACGATATTTGAATTATGTAAACAATTAAATAAAACTCCTGTAAGTGTATCTGAAGCACCAGGATTTGTAGTTAATAGAATCTTAGTACCTATGATAAATGAAGCAATAGGAATATTTGCAGAAGGTATTGCAAGTGCAGAAGATATAGATAATGCAATGAAGTTAGGAGCAAATCATCCAATAGGACCATTAGCATTAGGTGATCTTATAGGTCTAGACGTATGCCTAAATATAATGGAAGTACTATATAGTGAATTTGGGGATTCAAAATATAGACCACATCCACTTCTTAAAAAAATGGTTAGAGGTGGCATGTTAGGAAGAAAAGTTAAAAAAGGATTTTATGATTATCAATAACTAATTATAAAATTCATTAAATAAATAAAAATAATTGATATTGTCAAGGGAGGAAGAATATGAGAGAAGTTGTTATAGTATCAGCAGTTAGAACTCCTATAGGTTCTTTAGGTGGGGCACTTAAAGATGTAAGCTCTGTAGAATTAGGAAGTATAGCGGCTAAAGAAGCAATAAAAAGAGCTAATATAAATCCTGAAATAATAGATGAGGTGTTAATAGGTAATGTATTAAGTGCAGGTCTTGGACAAAATGTAGCAAGACAAGTTGCTATAAAAGCTAATATCCCAGTAGAAACTCCAGCACTTGCTATAAATAAAGTCTGTGGTTCTGGCCTTAGAGCAGTTAGTATGGCAGCACAGTTTATAGCTCTTGGAGATTGTGATGTAGTACTTGCTGGTGGATGTGAAAGTATGAGTAATGCACCATATTTATTAAATAGAGGTAGATATGGATATGGACTAGGGGATAATAAAATAGTTGACTCTTTAGTAAATGATGGCTTAACAGATGCCTTTAATAATTACCACATGGGGATAACTGCAGAAAATTTAGCAGAAAAGTTTGGTATAACTAGAGAAGAACAAGATAAATTTGCTCTTTTAAGTCAGGAAAAAGCTAAACAGGCTCAATTAAACAATAGATTTAAGGATGAAATAGTTGAAGTTTTAATACCACAAAGAAAAGGTGATCCTATTGTATTTGATACTGATGAGCATCCAAAGCATAACACTACTATAGAAAGATTATCTAAATTAAGACCAGCATTTAAAAAAGATGGAACTGTTAGTGCAGGAAATGCATCAGGAATAAATGATGGTAGTGCTATGGTTATACTTATGAGTAGAGAAAAGTGTGATGAATTAGGATTAAAACCATTAGCAAGTATAGTTTCTTATGCTTCAGCAGGGGTTGATCCATCTATAATGGGTTATGGTCCAGTTCCATCAACAGAAAAAGCTCTTCAAAAAGCAAACTTAAACCTAGATGATATAGATTTAATAGAAGCAAATGAAGCTTTTGCAGTACAAGCTTTATCAGTATCAAAAGGATTAGACTTTGATATGGAAAAAGTAAATGTAAATGGTGGTGCAATAGCGCTTGGGCATCCAGTAGGAGCTAGTGGATGTAGAATATTAGTTTCTTTAATACATGAAATGCAAAAAAGAGAAGATGCTAACCTAGGACTTGCTACACTTTGTATAGGTGGTGGACAAGGCACTAGTTTAATAATAAAAAAATGCTAAAATAGTGTATTCAAAAGAGGGGAGAAATTTATGGAAAAATATGAATTATTAAAACAAATGTATAGAGAGTTTACAGTAAATGAGGTAGCTCCTATAGCTCATGAGATAGATGAAGAAGAAAAATTCCCATATGCAACAGTTGATAAGATGGCTGAATGTGGAATGTTAGGAATACCTTTTCCGAAAGAGTATGGTGGAGAAGGAGGAGATTATTTAGGATACACATTAGCTGTTGAAGAACTTTCAAAAGCTTGTGGAACTACAGGGGTAATATTATCTGCTCATACTTCATTAGGTGCTAATCCAATATATGAATTTGGTACAGAAGAACAAAAGCAAAAGTTTTTAGTACCACTTGCAAAAGGTGAAAAATTAGGTGCTTTTGGCTTAACTGAACCTAATGCAGGTACAGATGCATCAGCTCAACAAACTACTGCAGTTTTAGATGGAGATAATTATATATTAAATGGAACTAAGATATTTATAACTAATGCAGGTCCTGCTGATATATATATAGTTATGGCTATGACTGATAAATCAAAAGGAACTCGTGGAATATCAGCTTTCATAGTTGAAAAAGGAACAGAAGGATTTACAATAGGTAAAAAAGAGAAAAAACTTGGTATAAGAGGTTCTGCAACTTGTGAACTTATATTTGAAAACTGTGTAATACCTAAAGAAAACTTATTAGGTAAAGTTGGACAAGGATTTAAAATAGCTATGAAGACACTAGATGGTGGTCGTATAGGAATAGCTGCACAGGCATTAGGAATTGCACAAGGTGCATTAGATGTTACAGTTGATTATGTAAAAGAAAGAAAGCAATTTGGTAGAAGCTTATCGGCATTTCAAAATACTCAATTTGAACTTGCTAATATGAAAACTAAAATAGAAGCTGCAAGACTTTTAGTATATAAGGCTGCAAGCAAAAAAGATGCAGGTAAACCATATAGTGTAGATGCTGCTATGGCAAAACTTTATGCATCTGAAGTAGCGATGGAAGTTACAACTAAAGCAGTTCAACTTCACGGAGGATACGGATACACTCGTGAATATGATATAGAAAGAATGATGAGAGATGCAAAAATAACTGAAATATACGAAGGAACAAGTGAAGTACAAAGAATGGTTATAAGTGCAGACTTACTTAAATAGCAAATTTTTAGGAGGAAAGAATATGAATATATTAGTTTGTGTAAAGCAAGTACCAGATACAACAGAAGTAAAATTAGATCCTAAAACTGGTACATTAATAAGAGATGGTGTACCAAGTATTATAAACCCTGATGATAAAGCAGGTATAGAAGAAGCAGTAAATTTAAAAGAAAAAATGGGTGCAACAGTTACAGTGTTAACAATGGGACCACCACAAGCTAAAAATGCATTAAAAGAAGCAATAGCAATGGGTGCTGATAAAGCAATACTTCTTACAGATAGAGCTTTTGCAGGAGCTGATACATTAGCTACTTCAAAAACTATAGCAGGAGCTATAAAGAAGTTAGACTATGATTTAATAATAGCAGGAAGACAAGCAATAGATGGAGATACAGCACAAGTTGGACCTCAAATAGCAAATCATCTTGATATACCATCTATAACTTATGTTGAAAAGTTAGAAGTAGAAGGTGAGAATGTAATAGTAAATAGAGCTTTTGAAGATGGATATCAAGTTATAAAGGCTAAAATGCCACTTCTTATAACTACTTTAAAAGAGATGAACACTCCAAGATATATGAGAGTTTCTAGAATATATGATTGTATGAGAGAAGAAAAAATAGAAACTTGGACTTTAAAAGATATAGATGTTTGTTTAGAAGAGATAGGACTAAAAGGTTCTCCAACAAAAGTTAAAAAATCATTTACTAAGGGTGTTAAAGCAAAAGGAACACTTTATGATGTAGATGAAAAAGAAGGAGCATCAATAATAGTAAATGCTCTTAAAGAAAAGTTTATAATAACTGAAGCTAAGGCTTAAAAACTAAACAATTTGACGAAATATTTCTCAAAGAGTAGTGATTATAGGAGGAAAAATAATGAGTGTAATGGTTTTTGTTGAGCAAAGAAGCGGTGAGATCCAAAATGTTTCTTTGGAATTAATAGGAAGAGGTAAAGAGTTAGCAGATAAATTAAATAGTAAAGTAAGTGCAGTGCTTCTTGGACATAATGTTAAAAGTTTAAGTGAAGAGCTTATACAATATGGTGCAGATGAAGTAATTTGTGTAGATGATGAAAACTTAGATGTATATGTTACTAATACATACACTAAAGCACTTTGTGATGTTATAAATAAAAAAGATCCAGAAATAGTTTTAGTAGGAGCAACTACAATAGGTAGAGATTTAGCACCAAGAGTTAGTGCAACTATTGGAACAGGGCTTACAGCAGACTGTACATCACTTGAAATAGATGATGAAACTAGTGGCCTTTTAATGACTAGACCTGCATTTGGTGGGAATATAATGGCGACTATAATATGTCCAAATCATAGACCACAAATGAGCACTGTAAGACCAGGAGTTATGAAAAAGTTAAAAAAAGATGCTACAAGAACTGGAAATGTTGAAAATTTTGCAGTAGATTTTAGTGAAAATGGTAAAAATGTAGAAGTATTAGAATATGTAAAAGAAACTATAAAGAAGGTTAACATAGAAGATGCTAATATACTTATATCAGCAGGAAGAGGAATAGGTTCTAAAGAAAATATGGATGCTTTATATGAATTAGCAGACATATTAGGGGCTGAAGTAAGTGCTTCTCGTGCTGTAGTTGATGCAGGATGGGTTGATAAATCTCGTCAAGTAGGACAAACTGGTAAAACTGTAAGACCAGACCTTTACCTTGCTTGTGGTATATCAGGAGCTATACAACACTTAGCTGGAATGGAAGAATCTGAATTTATAGTGGCTATAAATAAAAATAGTGAAGCACCTATATTTGAAGTTGCAGATGTTTCTATAGTAGGAGATGTTAATAAAGTTATTAAAAATTTAATACAAGAATTAGCATAATAAATTTAAATTTACTAATTGGTGTAGGTCTAGTAAAAAGGCCTATCCCAGTTACTAAATATACAAACAAACATAAAGGGGGATTTTCACATGAAAGCAATGATAAGAATAAGAATGGGAAGTAATGACGCTCATTATGGTGGAAATTTAGTAGATGGTGCTAAAATGCTTCAATTATTTGGAGATGTAGCTACTGAATTACTAATACAAAATGATGGTGATGAAGGATTATTTAAAGCATATGATAGTGTAGAGTTTTTAGCTCCAGTATATGCTGGTGATTATATAGAAGCAGTTGGTGAAATAGTTAATGTAGGAAATAGCTCAAGAAAGATGGTATTTGAAGCTAGAAAAGTTATAGTACCAAGAACTGATATAAATGAATCAGCAGCAGAAGTTTTAGAAAATCCAATAGTAGTATGTAAAGCTAGTGGAACTTGTGTAGTGCCTAAAGATAAACAAAGATTATAGTTACTTAGGGGGAGACTTTAATATGCAAAAGGTTATAATAACTGCAGCTATATGTGGTGCAGAGGTAACAAAAGAACATAATCCAAATGTTCCATATACTGTTGAAGAAATAGTAAGAGAAGCAAAGTCTGCTTATGATGCTGGAGCAAGTATAATACATCTTCATGTAAGAAAAGATGATGGAACTCCAACACAAGATATAAATAGATTTAAAGAATGTATAGACGCTATAAAGGTTGCTTGCCCTGATGCAATTGTTCAACCTTCAACTGGAGGAGCAGTTGGAATGAGTAATGAAGAAAGAATTCAACCAGTAAATTTATCTCCAGAAATGGCAACTCTAGACTGTGGAACTTGTAACTTTGGTGGAGATGAAATCTTTGTGAACACTGAAAATACTATAAAAGAGTTCGGAAAGAAAATGATAGAATTAAATGTTAAGCCAGAAATAGAAGTATTTGATAAGGGTATGATAGATATGGCTCTTAGACTTAACAAAAAAGGATTTATAAATGATAATATGCACTTTAACTTTGTAATGGGAGTTAATGGAGGTATAAGTGCTACTTATAGAGATTTAATGTTTATGAGAGAAAGTATACCTGAGAATGCTACATTTACAGTAAGTGGAATAGGAAGATCTCAATTTGATATGGTGGCTTTAAGCATATTATTAGGTGGACATATTCGAGTAGGATTTGAAGATAATGTATATATGAAAAAAGGAGTCCTAGCATCATCAAATGGAGAATTAGTTAAAAAAGCTGCAAATATAGTAAAAGAGCTTGGAAGAGAAGTAGCAACACCTAAAGAAGCTCGTGAAATACTAGGTTTGAAAGCAAATATATTAAGCACACAAGAAGCTTAAACAATTTAGGGGGAAGCTAAAATGAGTAAAGTTGTATCTTTAGAAATACTAAAGAATCTTTTTAAAGATGATATGACTATCATGATAGGTGGATTTTTAGGCTGTGGAACAGGGGAAATCCTTATAGATTCACTTATAGAATCTGGTGCTAAAAATTTAACTATAATAGGAAATGATACTTCTTTTGTTGATAAGGGAATTGGAAGGCTGATAGTAAATAATCAAGTTAAAAAGGTTATAGCATCTCATATAGGAACAAATGCGGAAACTGGAAGGTTAATGAATGAAGGTAAACTAGAAGTTGAATTATCTCCACAAGGAACTCTTATAGAAAGAGTAAGAGCAGGTGGATTTGGTCTTGGTGGAATATTAACTCCAACAGGAGTTGGAACTTTAGTTGAAGAAAATAAAGAAAAAATAACGGTAAATGACAAAGAATATTTATTAGAATTACCATTAAGAGCAGATATAGCGCTTGTAAAAGGTAGCCTAGTAGATACATTTGGAAATACAGTTTATAAAGGAACTACTAAAAACTTTAACCCAATGATAGCTATGGCAAGTGACCTAGTAATAGTTGAGGCTGAAGAAGTAGTAGAAGCAGGAAGTTTAGATAAAGAGATGATAATGACTCCAGGTGTAGTAGTAGATTACATAATAAAGGAGGCAAAATAAATGAATCCTAAAGAGATTATAGCTAAAAGAGTGGCTAAAGAATTTGAAAATAATCAATTAGTAAATTTAGGGATAGGACTTCCAACATTAACTGCAAACTACATAGAAGAAGGCATAAATGTAATTTTCCAATCAGAAAATGGAATGGTTGGTATGGGTAGAGTTGCTAATGAAGATGAAGTAGATCCATATATAACTAATGCAGGTGGTCAATTTGTAACTATAAATGAAGAAGGAGCTTTCTTTGATTCATCAATGTCTTTTGGTCTTATAAGAGGAGGACATGTGGATGTAACAGTTCTAGGAGCTTTAGAAGTAGATCAACATGGAAATCTAGCTAACTGGATAGTACCTGGAAAAATGGTTCCAGGTATGGGTGGAGCTATGGATTTAGTAGTTGGAGCTAAAAAGGTTATAGTTGCAATGCTACACACTGTAAAAGGTAAATCTAAGATACTTAAAGAGTGTACTCTTCCATTAACTGCAAAAGGTGTAGTTGATATGATAATAACTGAACTTGCTGTTATGGAAGTAACAAAAGAAGGTTTAGTTGTAAAAGAGATAAGTGAAGATGTAACAATTGAAGAATTAAGAGAAATGACAGATGCAGATTTAATAATATCTGATGATTTAGTATATATGCAAGCACAAACAGTATAATAAGGGGGATTAGTCATGAAAGGATGTAAATACGGAACACACAGAGTTATAGGGGAAAATGTACTTCCACAACCAGCTAAAAAAATAAACAATGATATGAATATTTATGATAATGAAATATTAATAGATGTTCAAGCTTTAAACATAGATTCAGCAAGTTTTACTCAAATAGAAGAAGAGTGTAACCATGATGTAGAAAAAATAAAGTCAAGAATATTAGAAATAGTAGAAGAAAAAGGGAAAATGCAAAACCCAGTTACTGGTTCTGGTGGAATGTTAATAGGGACAATAGAAAAAATAGGATCTGATTTAGTAGGAAAAACAGATTTACAAATAGGAGATAAGATAGCTACGCTTGTATCATTATCATTAACTCCATTAAAAATAGATGAAATAATAGACATAAAAGCAGATATAGATAGAGTTGAAATAAAAGGAAAAGCTATATTATTTGAAAGTGGTATATATGCAAAATTACCAACAGATATGGAAGAAAACCTAGCATTAGCTGCTCTTGATGTTGCTGGTGCTCCGGCTCAAACACAAAAGTTAGTTAAAGAAGGGGATAGTGTTTTAATACTTGGAGCTGCTGGTAAATCTGGAATGCTTTGCTGTTATGAGGCTAAAAAGAAAGCTGGAAAAAATGGTAGAGTAATAGGACTTGTTAGAGATGAAAAACAAAAAGCATTCTTAAAAGAAAATAACCTTGTAGATGAAGTTATAGCTGTAGATGCACAAAATCCTAATGAAGTACTTAAGAATGTATTAGAAGTTAATGAAGGAAAAGAGGTAGATTTAGCTATAAACTGTGTAAATGTTCAAAATACAGAAATGAGTACAATACTACCTGTTAGAGACGGTGGAGTAGTATACTTCTTCTCAATGGCAACAGCATTTACAAAGGCAGCACTTGGAGCTGAGGGTGTAGGTAAAGATGTAGATATGATAATAGGAAATGGATACACTAAAGGTCATGCAGATGTTACAATAGCAGCTTTAAGAGAAAGTGAAACAATAAGAAATATATTCAAAAAATTATATGTATAAAATATAAGGGGTGGAGATTATGGAAAGAAAAATATTTACAGACGTTAGTAATGAATTATGGAATGATTGGACTTGGCAAGTAAAAAATAGAATAACAACAGTTGAAGAATTAAAAAAATATATACCACTTACAGAAAGTGAAGAAGAAGGGGTTAAGGAGTGCCTTAAAACTCTTAGAATGAGTATAACTCCATACTACTTATCATTAATAGATCCAACTAATGCAAATGATCCAATAAGAAAGCAAGCTATACCAGTTGCAAGTGAACTTAAAGTATCAGATGCTGATTTAGATGATCCACTTCATGAAGATGGAGATTCACCAGTGCCAGGACTTACTCATAGATATCCAGATAGAGCATTACTTTTAATAACAGACCAATGTGCAATGTATTGTAGACACTGTACAAGAAGAAGATTTGCTGGACAAAATGATGGAGCTCAACCAGTTGATAGAATAGATAAAGCTATAGAATATATAAGAAATACTCCAGTTATAAGAGATGTATTATTATCAGGTGGAGATGCACTTTTAATGAGTGACGAGAGATTAGAGTATATAATAAGCAAATTAAGAGAGATACCACATGTTGAAATAATAAGAATAGGAAGTAGAACTCCAGTAGTTATGCCACAAAGAATAACTGATAATTTAGTAAATATGCTTAAGAAATATCATCCAGTATGGTTAAACACTCACTTTAATCATCCAAATGAAATAACTAAAGAATCTATAGAAGCTTGTAAGAAGATGGCAGATGCAGGTATACCTCTAGGAAACCAAAGTGTTTTACTACGTGGGGTAAACGATTGCATGCACGTAATGAAGAAATTAGTTAATGATTTAGTAAAAATAAGAGTTAGACCATATTACATATATCAATGTGATTTATCTAATGGAATAGAGCACTTTAGAACTCCAGTATCTAAAGGTATAGAAATAATAGAAGGATTAAGAGGACATACATCAGGATACTGTGTACCAACATTTGTTGTAGATGCACCAGGTGGTGGAGGTAAAACTCCAGTTATGCCAAATTATGTAATATCTCAAAGCTACGATAAAGTAATACTTAGAAACTTTGAAGGTGTTATAACTACTTATACAGAGCCAACAAACTACAATCATACATGTGAATGTGAAGTTTGCAAAGGTGAAAAAGAAGTTCATAAGGTAGGGGTAGCAGGTCTTTTAAATAATGAAAGAATGGTACTTGAGCCAACTGAATTAGATAGAAAGAAAAGAGAGCTAAGTACTCAATTAGGTTAGTAAAAATTAACATTAAAAGATATTATAGGTAATATTACCTATAATATCTTTTAAAAAAATCATTAAAATCTACATCGCTTAGATTAAATTTTTAAGGATATAATTATGGATATATTAAATGAAATTTTAAAATATAAGAGTATGTCTATTATAGGAAATTACAAGAATGTAGGTAAAACTACTACTTTAAATTATATATTAAAAGAATGTATAAATAAAAATATAATACTAGGACTTACATCAATTGGGGTAGATGGAGAAGGTGTAGATGTTGTTACTAAAACTGATAAACCTAGGATATATGTAAATAGAAATACTATAATAGCTACAGCTAATAGTTTGGCTTTAAATAGTGATATAACCAAAGAAATTCTAGAACTTACAAATATAACAACACCACTAGGGAATATAGTTATATTTAGATCCTTAAGCGATGGATATATAGAACTTGCAGGTCCATCTATAAACACTCAAATAAAGTACATATGTGAAAGATTAAATCACTTTGGTGCAGACTTAAGTATAGTTGATGGGGCTTTATCTAGAAAGACATTGGGCTCACCATCTATAACAGATTCTACAATATTTTGTAGTGGAGCTGTAATAAATAAAGATATAAATAAGGCAATAGAAAAAATAATATATGAAGCTAATATACTAAATCTTGATAAATTAAATGATGATAAATTCTATGAAATTTATGAAAATATAAAAGAATATAAGATTAGCTTAGTAAATAAGGATTATTCATACAAATGCCTAAATATAAATACAACTCTAAACTCTTCTAAAGAAATTATAGATAGTGTAGATGAAAATACTAAGTATATAGTTGTAAATGGAATAGTTACTAATAATTTTATAAACAACTTTATAAAAAGTGGTAGTAACTATAAAAATATAACTATATTGGTCAGCGATAGTACAAAGATATTTTTAGATAAGGAAATATTTGATAAGTTTATAAAGCTTAAAGGAAGTATTAAGGTTGTAAATAAAGTTAATCTAATTGGATTAAGTATAAATCCAACATCAATAGAAGGATATATCTTTGATGATAAATATTTTATAGATAGTATACAAAGTAAAACTAATATAAAAGTATTTAATGTTATGAATGTTTAGAAATTAAGCTTTTATAAACAAGAAGGTGATTATATTAAGTCATTTATAATAAACGAAGTAAATACAATTACACCATATGGAGAGAAAGAAAAAGCTAATATAAAAATATATAAAAAAGAAAATAGTGAAAAATTAATAAAAGAACTTAATTATATAGAGAATATGATTAATAGCTTAAAAGAAAATGACATGGTGTATGATAATATACAATATGAGTTTTGTAAAATTAAAAATATAACAAATACTCTAAATCGGTTAAAACAGAAAAATGCATTAGACGAAATAGAACTGTTTGAAATAAAAAACTTTGCTATAAATACTAATGAAATAATAAAAAATTATTTAAAATTGAATATTAATATAGATTATATAAACTTTAAAAACTTAGATGCAGTTGTAAAGATGTTAGATCCAGATGAATTAAATTTAACTACATTTCAAATATATGGTGCATATAGTAAAAAGTTATTGCATATTAGACAAAATAAGTTAAATATTGAAAAGAAAATATTTAGTGAAACTGATAAAGATAATATAGAAAAATTAAAACAAGAAAGACTAGAGATTGTTGTAAATGAGGAACAAGAAGAGTTAAGAATAAGAAAAGCACTAAGTGAAAAGTTGTATAACTATTTAAATGATATAAATGAAAATATAAAATCTATAGGGAAGTTAGATTTACTTATTGCTAAAGCAAATTTAGCACTTAAGTATAATGCTATAAAACCTAATATAAATAGAGAAAATAAAATTTTCTTTAAAGATCTTATAAATCCGAGTCTTCAGACAATTTTAAGTTCACAAAATAAGGAATATATTCCAATAACCATAGATATAGATAAAAAAATTACTATAATAAGTGGTGCTAATATGGGTGGAAAAAGTGTAAGTATGAAAACTATAGCACTTAACCTATATTTATTCCAATGTGGATTTTATGTATTTGCCAAAGAGGCTAACTTATGTGTATTAGACTTTATATACATAATAAGTGATGATATGCAAGATATAAACAAAGGTCTAAGTACATTTGGAGCAGAGATCCTAAAGTTAAAAGAAATAACAAAACTTATGAAGTTAAGGGATGGATTTATTGCATTAGATGAATTTGCAAGGGGAACCAATCCGATAGAGGGAAGGTTACTACTAAAAGCAATATGTGAATATTTTAAAAAGTACAATTCTATAAGCTTAATATCTACACATCTAGATGATATAAATATAGATGATGTTACTTATTACCAAGTAGTAGGTCTTAAAAATGTAGATTTTGATGGTTTAAAACGTCAAATAGATTTAAAGATTGGAGTAGGTAAAAGTTCAAAAGGTGTACAAATACTTCAAGAATACATGGATTACAGATTAGAGAAAGTAAGTAAAGAAACTAAAGTTCCAAAAGATGCTATAAATATATGTAGATTATTAGGATTAGATAATGAAATAGTAGATATAGCTGATAAGCTAAGTAAATAAAGCTTGTAGATATAGCTGACAAACTAAGTAAATAAAGCTTAAGGGGGATTAATATGAGTAAGTTAAATTTAGATTTTAGTATAGTGGAAAAAGCTCGTGAATCAGCGCGTAATATAGTGTTAGATACACAAGAATTTATAAACAAACACACTACAGTAACAGTTGAAAGAAGTATACTTAGACTATTTGGCGTAGATGGAGTAGATGAATTTGGTGTGCCACTTCCAAACGTAGTTGTAGATAGCATTAAAAACTCAAACAATGGCTCTTTAGGTATGGGGGTTGCTTATTATATAGGTAATGCTATGATAAATACAGGACTTACTCCACAAGAGATAGCACAAAAAGTATCTCAAGGAGAATTAGATCTATGTTCCCTTAAAGAGCATGATGTATTTGATGTTAAGCTTAAAATAAATGAAATAGCTAAACAAAGTGTAGATCAAATAAAGGCAAATAGAAATAAAAGAGAAGAATTCTTAAATGAGTATGGAGATAAAAGTGGACCATACTTATATGTAATAGTAGCTACAGGAAATATATACGAAGATATAACTCAAGCTGTAGCAGCTGCAAAGCAAGGAGCGGATATAATCGCAGTTATAAGAACAACTGGACAAAGTTTACTTGACTATGTTCCATATGGTGCTACGACTGAAGGATTTGGAGGAACTTATGCAACAGGTGAAAACTTCAGATTAATGAGAGAAGCACTTGATGAGGTTGGAGCTGAACTTGGAAGATACATAAGACTTTGCAACTACTGTTCAGGATTATGTATGCCAGAAATAGCAGCACTAGGAGCACAAAATAGATTAGACGTTATGCTAAATGATGCTTTATATGGAATATTATTTAGAGATATAAATATGAAAAGAACAATGATAGACCAATACTTCTCAAGAATAATAAATGGATTTGCCGGAGTCATAATAAACACTGGTGAAGATAACTACTTAACAACAGCAGATGCAGTAGAAGAAGCACATACTGTACTTGCATCTCAATTTATAAATGAGCAATTTGCATTAGTTGCAGGATTACCTGAAGAACAAATGGGACTTGGACATGCATTTGAAATAAGCCCTGATGTTGAAAATGGATTCTTATATGAATTAGCTCAAGCTCAAATGGCTAGAGAAATATTCCCTAAAGCACCTCTTAAGTATATGCCACCAACTAAGTTTATGACTGGTGATATATTTAAAGGTCAAGTACAAGATGCATTATTTAATATGGTAACTATAATGACAGATCAAAAATTACACTTATTAGGAATGCTTACAGAAGCAATTCATACTCCGTTTATATCAGATAGAGCACTTTCAATAGACAATGCTAAGTATATATTTAATACTATGAAAGATCTAGGAAGTGAAATAGAATTTAAAAAAGATGGAATAATGTGTAATAGAGTTAATGAAGTTTTAAACAATGCATATGAATTAATTTCTCAGATAGAAAAAGATGGATTATTTAAAACATTAGAACAAGGTAAATTTGCAGGTATAAAAAGACCAATAGATGGTGGAAAAGGTCTTGATGGAGTTGTTATGAAAGAAGCTATGTACTTCAATCCATTTGTAGAACTAATGTTAGAAAAAGAGTTAGTGTTAGGGGGGAATTGTTAATGAGCGGACTATATTCTATGGAAAGTAAGGAATATGATAAAAACCTTGATTTAAAAAATTTAAAGCCTTATGGAGATACATTAAACGATGCTAAAGTACAAGTAAGTTTTACATTACCAATAAAAGATGATGAAAAAGGTATAGAAGCTGCAAAACTTACAGCTAAAAATATGGGACTTGGTGATATAAATGTAGCACATCATAAAGCACTTGATAGTGAATTTACTTTCTATGTTGTATATGGAAGTTTAGAAAAAGGTGTAAACTATGAAGATATACATGTAGAAGTAGCACAAGAAGATACTATGGATAAATATGAAATAGAAGACTATATAAAAGAAAATATAAAAAGAGATGTAGTAGTAGTAGGTGCAAGTACAGGAACTGATGCACATACAGTTGGAATAGATGCAATAATGAATATGAAAGGTTATGCAGGAAACTATGGATTAGAAAGATATGAAGGTATAGAAGCTTATAACTTAGGAAGTCAAGTTCCTAATGAAGAGTTTATAAAAAAAGCAGTAGAGCTTAAAGCTGATGTATTATTAGTTTCCCAAACTGTAACTCAAAAAAATGTTCATATAGAAAACTTAACTAATTTAGTAGAATTATTAGAAGCTGAAGGTTTACGTGATAAAGTAGTACTTCTTTGTGGTGGACCAAGAATAAGTCATGAACTTGCAAAAGAATTAGGTTATGATGCAGGATTTGGACCAGGCAAATTTGCACAAGATGTAGGAAGTTTCTTTGTAACTGAGTTAGTAAATAGAAACTTAGTATAATAAAGATCAGAGATTTATAAATCAACCGAGGAAATTGTTATACTACAGCATCTGATGAAAATAATTAAAAATTTATAGAAATATTATATAAAATTAAACAAAAACTGACATAACATAATGACAATTAGAATAAGTATAATGTTTATTTATAGGATGTAACAATATTTTTTTAATAACCAAAATTTAAGTAGTGCTTTATGGTTAAAATCAACAGACTTATGCATTATGACAGTGCATAAGTCTGAAAAGTTACTGGATAGTGTTAGGTTTAACCTAAATTAAATACATTATCAATTATACATTATATCAAGGGGGCTCATTTTATGGGGTTTTGGATTGGACTATTAAAATTTTCACCAGTATTTATGCTGGCAGGTCTAATGATTTCGGGTATGGACTGCTTAATAGCAGCTCCAATAGCTACAATATATGCATTTATTGTAGCATCAATAACAGACAAGCTTAAATTTAATGATTTAGTTGACTGTGCAGTTGACAATGTAAAACATTTAAACTTAGTTTTCTTTATACTAATGCTTGCTTACGCTATGGCAGAAGCATTTATGGCTACAGGGGTTGGGGCTTCAATAGTTAATATAGCACTTTCTCTAGGCGTAACAGGTAGAACTGTTGCAGTTGTTGCATTTATAGTTACTGGTATACTTTCAGTGGCTACTGGAACTTCATGGGGAACTTTTGCTGCATGTGCTCCAATATTTTTATGGTTAAACCATATGGTTGGTGGTAGTATATTATTAACAACTGCATCTATAGCTGGGGGAGCTTGTTTTGGAGACAATATAGGGCTTATATCAGATACAACAGTTGTAAGTTCTGGTATGCAAGGTGTTGAAGTAATAGATAGAATTAAATCTCAAGGGCCATGGTCTATAGTATGTTTAATAATATCTATAGTACTTATATATGGACTAAGTATGTCTATGGGATTACCAACAGATGCTGCAAATGCTGCATTAGCAATAGATCAAATACCAGCACAAGTAATGACTGATTTAGAAGTTGCAAGACCATCAGCAGTAGAGCTTTTAAATCAAGTAAAAACAGGAGTACCATATTATATGGCAATACCATTATTACTTGTTTTAGGAGTAGCTATTAAAGGTTTACCTACATTAGCGTGTTTATCTGTTGGTATAGTATCATCATTTATATTTGGAATTTTTGCAGGAACTGTAGATTCTTTAAAAGGCTTTTTAGATTTAATGATGAGTGGATTTGCAGATGCAGGTTCTTGGGTTATAGTAATGATGATGTGGGTTGGAGCGTTCGGTGGAATAATGTCTAAGATGAAAGCTTTCGAACCATTATCAAATTTAGTTATGTTCCTTGCTAGAAATGTAAAACAATTAATGTTTATGAATGGTTTATTATGCTTAGTAGGAAATGCTGCACTTGCAGATGAAATGGCACAAATTGTTACAGTAGGTCCTATAACTAAAGAATTAGTTGAAAATAATGTGGAGGGTAGTGAAGAAGATTTATACCAACTACGTTTAAGAAATGCTACTTTCTCTAGTTCTCTAGGGGTATTTGGTTCTCAATTAATACCATGGCATGTTTATATAGGGTTCTATTTAGGAATATTAACAGCTGTGTATCCACTTCATCAATTCGTGGCATTTGATATAATAAAATACAATGTTATGGCATACGTTACAGTTGGATCTATACTTATATTAACATTAACTGGACTTGATAAATTTATTCCTAAGTTTGGTTTACCAAGTGAGCCAAATATTAGATTAAAGAAGAAACAAAAAGAAGAAAAAGAAAGTGTGACTGTATATTCATAAGTTAAATATATGAAAATATAAAATACCCACTAGGTTATATAACCTAGTGGGTATTTTATATTTTCATTTGTTAATGTAAAGATAAAAAGCGTACTATATAAAAGAAATTATGCATAAAAAACAAAATATTAGCAAATTTAGATGAAAAATGTTTACTAAATATTAAAAATGTTATACTATATAATTAAATATTACACAAATAATTTGAATATTAAATTATTAAAAATATGTAAAAAAGGGTAAAAGTATTTAAAGTTTATGGTAATTAAAATAAAAATTTAATATAAGTCTACCTTATATAATTAAGTTTTATTATAAACTATTAAAATATTTATATAGTTTATATAATATATAATCATATATCTTGGGGAGGATAAAATGAGTAAAAAACTAAATTTAAGAAAAGTGACATCATTAGCATTAGTACTAGGATTATCAATACCAATGTTATATCCATCAGAAGTAAGGGCATTAGAAGAAAATAAAAAAATAACAATACTTCATACTAATGACATACATGGTAGATTTGTTAAAAATGATAAGACAATAGGAGTAGATGTATTATCAAGTATAAAAAAACAAACTCCAAATTCATTGTTATTAGATGCAGGAGATACAATCCATGGTTTACCATTTGTAACATTAAATAAAGGTCAAGATGCAGTTGATTTAATGAATGCAGCAGGATATGATTTTATGACACCAGGAAATCATGACTTTAACTATGGTTATGAGAGATTATTAGAACTTGTTAAAAAACTTGAATTAACAAATGGACAACAAAAGATGAGGGTTTTATCATCAAACGTAACTAAAGATGGTAAAAGTGTATTTACACCAAATGCTATAAAAGAAATAAATGGAGTTAAAGTAGGTATCTTTGGATTATCATCTCCAGAAACTGCATACAAAACAAACCCTAATAATGTTAAAGGATTAAAATTTGAAGATCCAGTTCAAATGGCAAAAAAACAAGTTGAAGAATTAGAAAAAAATGGTGCAGAAGTAATAGTAGGACTTGCACATGTTGGAATAGATGAATCAAGCGATCCAACAACTATAGATATCGCAAATGAAGTAAATGGTATAGATGTTATAGTAGATGGACATAGTCATTCAAATTTACCAAATGGCAAAAAAGTAAAGGATACTTTAATAGTTAGTACTGGAGAATATATGCAGAATATAGGCAAAGTAGAGTTAGAGGTATCTAGTGTAAATGGAAAGCATGAAGTTGTTAATGCAAATGCAAGTCATATTACTAAAGAACAAGCAAGTAAGATAGCTTCAGATAGTGTTGTTGAAAATAAAATAAAAGAAATAGAAGAAGCTCAAGATAAGATATTATCTGTAAATGTAGGGAATACGGATGTTCATTTAGAGGGAAGAAGAGAAAATGTTAGAACTAAAGAAACTAACTTAGGAAACCTTATAACAGATGCGATGATTTCAGAAACTAATGCAGATGTAGCTATAACTAATGGTGGAGGAATAAGAGATAGTATAAATATAGGAGATATAACTAAAGGAGAAGTAATAAAAGTTCTTCCTTTTGGAAACTACATAGTAACAAAAGAATTAACTGGAGCTCAAATAAAAAAAGTATTAGAACACGGGGTTAAAGACTACGGAACACCAGCAGGTTCATTTACACATATAGGCGGAATGAAAATAGTAGTAGATCCTAGAAATGAAGTGGGAAATAAAGTAATAGATATAACTATAAACAATAAAAAAATAGATATGAATAAAAAATATACAGTAGCTACTAACGATTTCATGGCAGTTGGTGGAGATGATTATCCATGTTTTAACGATGAGTCAATAATAAACGAATACAGTGGCTTAGATGAAGCTTTAATAAAATATTTAGAAAAAACTGGTACTGTATCACCTAAAGTTGAAGGTAGGATAACATCAGTAATAGAAAAATTAGTTGGAGACAATAGATATCATACTGCAACTAAAATAAGCTTAAGTGGATTTGAAAAGGCAGACAATGTTGTATTAGTAAATTCAAATGCTATGTCAGATGCACTTAGCGCAACACCATTTGCAAAACTTAAGGATGCTCCAGTATTATTAACAGAAAGTTCTAAGTTAAGCAACGAAACTAAAGCTGAAATACAAAGATTAGGTGCTAAAAATGTATACATAGTAGGTGGAGATAGCGTTGTTAATGAAAATGTTGTTAATGAACTTAAAACTATGAATTTAACTACTGAAAGAATAAGTGGAAAAGATAGATATGAAACTTCATTAAAAATAGCTAAAAAACTAGGTGATGTAAGTGAAGTAGTAGTAGTAAATGGGGTAAGAGGACTTAGTGATGCAGTAAGTATAGCACCAGTTGCAGCAAATAAAAATATGCCTATATTACTAGCATCTGATACTAATGGAACTAAAGTATTTGATGAATTTATAAAGGATGAAAAAATAACAAAATCTTATGTAATAGGAAAAGAAGGATCTATATCAGAAGAGGTAGCTAAAACACTTCCAAATTCACAAAGAATAGGTGGAATAGACAGAGATGAAACTAATGCTATGATAATAGATAACTTCTATAAAGATATAGAAATAAAAAATTTATTTGTAGCCAAAAATGGAATGAATAGAGAACAAGATTTAGTAGATGCACTAGCATTAGGGGTTGTTGCATCTAAAGAAAATTCTCCTATATTAATAGGTAGTGATAAATTAAATGATAAACAAAAAGAAGTATTAGGAAATAAAACTATAAAATCTCTAACTCAGGTTGGAGGAAATGGAAATGAAGGTATAGTTAAAGAAGTTTCTAATATGATAAAAAGATAAAAATATGCTTTAAACAATTTTATACTAAAATATAAAAACACCTCCGTTTCGTTTTGAAACGAGGTGTTTTTGTAATAGGTATATTTAAACATGATTATTTATCTTCTGGAATTATAAAACTTTTCTATAAGATTTAAAATAGCATACATAATCCAAGCGCAAAAAGCAAGTACAAATACTCCCATCATAACCAAATCTAACTTAAATACCTGGCTTCCATAAACTATTAAATAACCAATACCAGCTCTTGATACTAAGAACTCACCAACTATAACACCAACCCAAGCCATACCTATATTTATCTTAGTAAGGTTTATTAAATTACCAATATTAGAAGGAATTATAAGTTTAAATAATATTTGTGATTTAGTAGCACCAAAACTTCTTAACATTTTAATTTTTTCTTCATCAACATTTATAAAATAATTATAAGCAGAGAGTATAGTAACAACAACAGATATAGTAACAGCAGTAACTACAATACCTTCAATACCAGCACCTGCCCAAACTATAATAATAGGAGCTAGAGCTGTTTTAGGAAGAGCATTTAATATAACTAAAAATGGGTCTAAAATTTTTGATAATTTTTCAGACCACCAAAGTGCTATTGCAACTAATATTCCAAGCACTGTACCTATAATTAAACCAAGTAGAGTTTCATATACTGATATTCCAACATGAGTTAGAAGTTGACCATTTTGAACATAGCTTATAAAAAGCGAGTATATATCACTAGGTTTGCTAAATAAGAATGTGTTTATTATATTTAGATTAGCAAGTACTTCCCAAAGAATTAAAAATCCTGCAAATATTAATATCTGATATAAAAGAATTTTAGTTTTTTCTTTTTTAACGTTTTTTAGATAATTTTTATATCCATCTGAATCTTTACTTAATCTCATCACTATCTAGCTCCTTCCATAGTATGTCAAAGTATTTTTGAAAATCAGGAACTTTTCTGGTTTGAAGAGGTGTTAAATCTTCATTTTGTCTTAGGTCTATGTTGTATACATTTTTAACAGTTGCAGGTCGTTTAGATAGTGCTACTACTTTGTCTGACATCGATATAGCTTCACTTATATCATGAGTTACTAATATAGCAGACTTATTCTCATTTTTAATTATTTTATAAACATCATCACTAACTAAAATCCTTGTTTGGTAATCAAGGGCTGAAAAAGGTTCGTCTAAAAGTAATATATCTGGATTTACAGATAGAGTACGAATAAGAGACACCCTTTGCCTCATTCCTCCTGAAAGTTCTTTTGGATACATATATCTATATTCCCAAAGACCATAAGTTTTTAATAAATTTTCAATACGAGATATATTTTTATCAGTTTTTATATTTTGGATTTCAAGTCCAATTGTTATATTATCGATTATATTTCTCCACTCAAGTAAATGGTCTTTTTGAAACATATATCCTATATTTCCATTTATATTAATATCCCCACTAGTAGGTTTTAAAAGTTTTGTTAATATATTAAGTATAGTTGATTTTCCAGAACCACTAGGTCCAAGTAGAGTTAGAATTTGTCCTTCGTTTAGGGAGAAACTTATATCTTTTAGAACTTCTAGTTCTCCGTCTTTTGTGTAAAAGGTTTGACACAGGTCGCTAACTTTTACAATTTCATTCATGTAATTCACCCCTAAAGTAGATTTTTGGTATATATTATATTATTAAAGTATGAGTGGATTTGTACCTATTTTAAAATATTTATATCTTATATAAGCATAAACATATATAAGATATAACTAGTAAATTAGTGAGTATAGCAAAGTCAAAAAAATAATTTTATGACTTCTTAGTAGATATAGTTTAATAGATAAAAAAGATAGCGTGATAATTACCACGCTATCTTTTTTATCTATTAATAGTTTTTATTAATTAATCTTCAATCTCGTCATAGGTATCAGAAGATCCACAATTACATGGTTTTGAATCGTGACAACCATGGTGATTATCACAACAATCATTATCACCAGGTTGTGAAATATCGCAATCGCATTCTATATCAAGAGTTCCTTTTACACCTATTACATCTTTTATTATAGTATATACAGTTTCTTTAGGTCTAAAGCATAATACTATATCAGCTTTAAATTTATATTTATTAGGACCAGATTTAAGGTTTACTAATTCACTAGAACCAGATTCAGAGTTTTCTGATTCACCAGAATCAGACTCAGAGTTTTCTAAACTAGAAGAACTATATACAGGGTATAATTCACTAGCTCTAGTAACACAATCTACCTTAAATCTACCATCGAATTTTTTGTATATTAAAGAATCTCTTTCAAAAGGAACACATAGGTTTCCGTAGAAATAAGGAGATGGAAGTCCTAAACCTGTTTCTTTAAGATTATTAAGATTTATACAATCACTTAACTTTGTAATTCCAGGGATTTCAAACACACCTAAAAACTCTTTATCTGGGCAATCTTTTAACTGAGCTTTTACTATTACCTTAAAATCACATACGTAATATTCTACATCATTATGATATATTTTTATCTTAATTCCTTCTGATTCATCATCGCAACCTTTAGTATTGCAAATAGCATCTAAACAATAGTGCTTTTGAAATTTTTCTTTTGATATATACTCGTTGTATAATTTTTTAGAATAACCACTAGAATCTTTACAAGAGCAAATAGGTCCACTAATAGGTTTAAAACATAAATCTTCATCGTCTAAACACTCTTTAAGGATAGCATCAGGGTGCTTTGGATCATCGCTATAATTATTTCTTAAACCTAAGCATTTATATTTAACACCTACTACTTCTTTTATACATACTTTTTCACCAGCTAAACCATAAGTCAAAGGTGTTACTACTTTAAATGTAGCATTTCTTAAAATTGTTGATAGTGTCGCACTTTTTAAAATTGCGCAGCTAAATATTCTATTAGTTAATATTGGGTAGCATAATGTATCCTTACAATCCCATTTTAAACCTTTACAGCATCCGTCAGAACAATAATCTGATGGCACAAATTTTTTTGTTGTCAAACCTCTAAAGTCATCCATCTATAAATATCCTCCCAATTATATTAATTTATAAAAAGATTTTAATCTTCTTACCCATATGATATGAAATAAAAGGACAATTGTTACAGCTTGTATTTAAATAAAATATTTTTTAACAAGGTATAAATATTATCTATATGAATATATTGTAGTATTATTAAGGAGGGGGTAGGATGACATTTATACAAAATACTGAAATACTAATAAGAAAATCAGATAAGTGTATATCAAAGATATTTTTTAAGAATGGAATTAATATAGCAAATTTTGATTCAAACTTCGAGTTAATATCTTCAAGTAAAGTAATTGATAATATAAAAGGAAGTACAGATATATGGTTTGATATAGATGAACAAGATAACATATATGGAATATATGATGATAAGCAGGGAAGCTTAATTAAAATAGACATAAATAATGACAAAATAAATAAAGCTAGTATTATTAGTTATGATAATTCTAAACATACAATAAGTTTTCCATATATAAGTAAGATAGGTAAAGATATTCATATCATATATTATTTAAAGGATAATAAAAGTAAATTATACAAATTAATTCATAATATAAAAAGAGATAAAGAAGATATAATGTCAATTATAGATATAGTCGGATATGAAGATATAAATAATTTTACTGTAATATGTGATAATACCAATATAAGTGTGTTTTACTTTAAAGTAGTAAAAGGATACGAGGAAGTATTTATGTGTACCTTAAATCATGAAAACTCAATTTGGTATAATCCAATACAAATAACCAATTCAAACAAAGAAAAAATCCATTTATCAGTTACAAAAGGAACAAACAATACGTACCATATAGCCTATTCAGAAAACAATTCTAGTAAATACCAACCAATCTATAAAAGAGTCGATTTAAATAAAGAAGGCATATCGATAAGTGACAGTGTATATGTAAATAAATCCTCAGCTTGTAATATCCCTCATATAATAGAACATAAAAATATTTTACATATGCAATGGATAGAATATGGAAATTTAAATATAAGTAAATCTTCTGATTTTGGTAAATCATGGGGCACACCTATTATAGATGATGATAGCATAGAGTATCCATTTATAAGATATTACTATAAATCAAATTGTGAGGCAGATAAAGAATATAAGGTATCAAATGTATATGGCTGCAGAAACTATATAAATATACTTGGAATATAAAAGGAATTAATGTATTTAGAATATAAAAAATAAGTATAAATATAAAATATTAATACTTGTTTTAGTAATATTTTAAGAATTTAAGATTATATTTATAGCATATAAATTATAGTGGTAGAAAGATATTATAATTAAGAGTAGGCAAGGGGGAGAGCGTGTTGGATAAATATAAAAGATATGCTTCAAAATCAAAATCATCTAAAAATGATATAGAATGCGATAACTCCAAAGTTATAGAGCGTACGTATGATAAATATAAAAGAGAAACAGTAGGAAGGGGAGCGAAAGGAGAACAAGGTCCTCAAGGTAAGATAGGACCACAGGGACCAAGAGGAGAGAAAGGAGAGCAAGGACCTGAAGGGAAGGTAGGACCACAGGGACCAAGAGGAGAGAAAGGAGAGCAAGGACCTGAAGGTAAGATAGGACCACAGGGACCAAGAGGAGAAAAAGGGGAGCAAGGACCTGAAGGTAAGATAGGACCACAGGGACCAAGAGGAGAAAAAGGGGAGCAAGGACCTGAAGGTAAGATAGGACCACAGGGACCAAGAGGAGAAAAAGGGGAGCAAGGACCTGAAGGTAAGATAGGACCACAGGGACCAAGAGGAGAAAAAGGGGAGCAAGGACCTGAAGGGAAGGTAGGACCACAGGGAC